>JABAAI010000036.1 GCA_014238825.1 Leptospirales bacterium | reverse complement strand
TATGATCGAAGTAGAAGCTCTTTCTAAAAATTATGGAACTTTCCCTGCTCTTAAAAATGCTAGCTTTAAAATAGGCAAGGAGCATGGGGTTACAGCTTTGCTTGGTCCGAATGGTGCCGGTAAAACGACTACGCTTCGTTTGCTAACAGGCTTTCTAAGTCCAACGAGTGGCAGTATAAAAATTAACGGAATTAAACTAAATTCCAGTAATCATGTCGCTATAAAAAAACAAATTGGTTATCTGCCAGAAACGACTCCTCTATATGAAGAAATGTTGATAGCAGAATATGTGAGGTTTATAGGTAAGGCGAGGGGGCTTAGTGATGAACGTCTGGAAAAAAATACTAATAAAATGATAGAGCTATTGTCTCTCGGTTCTCATCTCAACACTCCTCTTTCTTTGCTATCAAAGGGCTTTAGGCAACGCGTAGCCTTGGCAGCAACGTTGATTCATGATCCAAAATATATCATTTTAGACGAACCTACTTCTGGTTTAGACCCCAATCAGATTCGACAAATTCGCCACCTTATTAAAGAATTGGGAATAAAGCAGACTCTAATTCTTTCAACACACATTCTCCAAGAAGTCGAGGACATTTGTGACAGAGTAATTATTTTGAGTCGCGGGGAAGTTGTTGCTGATGAGACTACTTCTACTTTGAGAGAGCTAAGGTCTTGTCGTGTTATGATTAAAGGTACTGGAGTACAAACGGCTTTAATGGCTATGGATGTGGTTAAGGAATGCCGGCTACTTTCTAAAAAGGATAAGAGTTTTAATATGATAAAAATACCAAAGGGTTATGAAGTATATTTTTGTGAATTAAAAGAAGATAAACCAGAAAAACTTTTTCGTCAAATTGCTACAACTAAGGGGTGGGAGGTGAAAGAGTTTGCACTAGCTTCGCGTTCCTTGCAAGAGGTCTTTCATGAGCTTACGGTCTAGGACTTTAAGCAAAGTACTGAATATGAATAACATTATTTATAAGGAGTTTAGTTAAGAGATGATTTTACGCAGGGAATGGAAAGCTCTCTTTATAAGAGAGTTTAGCAACTATTTTAATACACCTATAGGCTATACCTTTTTAGTCGTTTGTCTTTTTGTTAACTTTTGTTTTTTCTTCTTAGGTATTTTTGGAATAGTCCCTGCCTTTTGGGATGCCCAGCGAGCAAGCATTCAGGGTTATATGCGAATTTTACCAATTAGTTTTATTCTGCTTGTTCCAGCGGTAACCATGCGTCTTTGGTCGGAAGAATACAAAAATGGAACTATTGAGACCTTGCGTACTTTGCCTTTTAAGTTTTTTGATTTAATTTTTGCTAAGTTCCTAGCCGCTTGGCTTTTTGTTAGCCTACTGATACTAGCATCGTTCCCTTTAGCAATTCTAACTTGGCTCTTGGGAGATTCTTTTGATTGGGGTAGTACTTTTACGATGTATATTGGTTCTTTTCTGATGGCAGGAGCATATGTGAGTACGGGTCTGGTTATTTCTGCACTTACGAGGGAACAAATTGTGGCTTTTATTCTTATCTTTTTAGTAAGTGTATTTATGTTTCTTAGTAACTATTATGTGATCAATCAACACATTAATCCAACGATAGCTCGCGTTGTTGGTTTCTTTTCTCATAGCTATCATTATACTTCTTTTGGACGAGGGGCCATCGCTTTAAGTGACGTTTTCTATTATTTAAGTTTTATTTCACTTATGCTGACGATAAATATTTGGATCTTAAAACGAGAGCGTTAAAATAAAATGAAAAAAATAATACAAACCCAAGCCTTTCTATATTGCAATTTACTTGTACTCTTCTTTTTACTAAACGGTATTTGTGCTCGCTCTGCTTGGCGCTTAGATTTGAGTCGTGATCAGATAAATTCCGTTTCTGAAAGTACCGCTCGTGTTTTTCAAGCTTTGGATGAGCCTGTTCTTATTGAAGCCTTTATCTCAAAGGAGGTTACCGGAGAAATTTCTGGTGAAACTCAACTTATTTTTAATACTCTCTATGAAATGGATCGTGTGGCAGGTGAAAAACTAAAATTACTCATTTATAATCCGGATCATGAAGACTTACGCAACAAGGCTCAAGAGCGTGGTATCCAAGGCGTCCAAATTGCGCAACAAAAGGAGATAGAGTCTAGTGTGCGTTTGGGTTATTTTGGTCTCTATGTTCAAAAGGGAGAGCAATCGACAGTTATCCCTCTATTGGATGGCAACTGGTTCGTTAAAGATTTAGAGTATCGTCTCTTAAGAGAAATAAAGAGTTTTGGGCGTGGTGGTGAATATAAAAGTAATATTGCCTTTGCGATGGCGACTGGCTCTCCTGAAATTTATGCATGGACGCGTCAACAGGATCAAAACAAGGACAATTTCTACGGCTTTAAGAATACTTTATCTAAGGAGTTGGGAGCAGTAGATAGTATTGAATTGAATCTACCAATTCCTGTCCGCATCCAGAGTTTGATTTTGATGGGACTACCAGAGCTGGCGGAAAAAGAAATTTATAATTTAGATCAGTTTTTAATGCGAGGCGGGAATCTTATTTGTATGTTTAGTAGTTTTGAATTTACTATGCAATTAGCTAATGCCCGTCCCAATCCTTATGTGCTTGGTGGTAGCGGTAAGACTTTGGGGCGGGCAAGTATTAAAGAGAAGGAGCTAGCGGCCCTCAATGAATGGCTGGGCAAATATGGTATCACTTTACGTGGTGAGATTATTATAGAGCCGAGTCAGCCAATGCCTATTTGGGATTTTAAGGGTAGCTTCCCCAAGCAAATACTTTATCCTGCTTGGGCTGTTTATACCAGAGAGGCTGGTAATATTGTAGCAAAGGATCCTGCTTTGAAAGGTATCGAACAGCTAGTGTTTCCTTGGTTCTCTTCCTTGGATGTAAAAAATGCTAAGCAAGCAAAGCTTAAGTTTCATAATCTTGTTCAAAGCTCTTCACGGGCTGTTAGCCTTAAATCAACTAGCTTGGATTACAGTGAGATACAAAGAATGAGCCAAAGTGCAAATGATTTTATAGGTCGTCAGGTGCCGCTTGCTGTTTTAGCCAGTGGTTCTTTAAAAAGTGCCTATAGCAAAGCTAATATTCCTAATGATAAGGATATAGACAAGAGCTTGCATAGAAGTGAACAGCTAGTAGATAGCACTTCAAACCTGCTTGTTATTGGGACATCATATTTACTTTCCGATGTACTCTTGCAAAATCAAATCGGGATAAAAATATTTAGTTTGAATAATTCCTTTCTATTAAATTTACTTGAGCTGGTGGAAGGAGACACTGATTTAGCTGATGCGCGTGGACGCCAGAGTACTATTTCAACTTTGATCGTGAGTAGCTCCTTTGTTAGTAGTTTTATCTCTTGGACATTTAGCCTAGGCTTACCTTTGCTAATTGGAATTTTTGGAGTAATGCGCTTAGTAAATAGAAATAAGAAGAGAGGCTTAAGCTAGAAAAATGAAATCCAAAAAAGTAAAATCTCAAAAACTGAAGGTGCAAAATATTAAAAATAGCATAAAAATGTTATTTGATAATGATTCTTTGCGTAATATTATGCAGGCTAAGCTCTCTAAGTTAAAGAAAGCCAAGCAATGGATGGTGACACATCCCTTTGAGTCTCATCTTTCGATTTTTCTTTTTAATATTTTGCTAGCTTTCTTGCTTTTATTCCAGTTTAATATCATAGGAATTTTTAATAGAGGCTATGAAGGTGCTGCTCTTCTTGTTGATCTAGAGCAAGATGATCTGTCGATGATTGAAATTTATGATCCAGACCTTAAAAATAATGTCCTTAAACTAATGCGTAAAAAAGAAAGCCCTCTACCAAAATCACAATGGCATCTTGCTAATCAAAATTCAGCATCTTTTTTAGAAACAATTTATAGCTCTGAAGCACGACAGTATTCTTGGGAGCTTCTGGTTTCCATAAAGGATAAAGAAGGCACGGAAAAGGGAACTGACAACAATCTAAAAGCAAAAAATATGCGTTATCCAGCGGATGTGCAACGCGTAGCAGAACTTTTTGAAGCTCTTGCTAAGCTACGACGTTATTACTCGATACCACGCAGTCCAGAGAAAGAAAATGCCATCGGGATGAGAAAGAATGCCAAGGGTGAGTACGAGGGGCTTCGAGTTCGTTTTACGCTAGCAAACAATCAAGATCAAATTGAGTTGTTCTTGGGGCAAACAAGCAAAAAGGCTGATGAGAGTTACATTCGTCGTGATGAAGAAAATGAAATATATTTAGTGCGTGGTGATTTGCGAATAAAAATTGGTAGTGGTGAGCTTGATTATTTTCGCGATAGAAATCTTATTGGAGCTGATATCCCACAGGAAGGATTACGCTCTGTTATTGCAAAAAAAATAATGACTCAACAAACAAGCAGTTCTGGTATTTCTCCTATACTCGTTCATTTTATTAATAATGGCAATAATGATAAGCAGAATTGGAGTATTCAATATCCAGAATTAATCGGTTTAGAAGCAAATCAGGAAGCTATTAATTCTTTTATCCAAGATGTTTTTTCTTGGCGGACAATAGAGTTTCCCAAAAAAATCACGAAAGGTTTGGATCAAAAACTTGCCTTTGATCTGATCCTAGGCTATCAGATAGCAGGAGATATTCAGGAAAAGCAAATTACGATGTCTATCATTGGTCGTGAAGGTTATAGTGATTATCTTGTACGTATGCCCGATCAAAGTCTTCGTAAAATTTCAAGTGTGTACTTAGAAGATTTGTTAGACCCTCTCAAAAAGTTTACTCGAAAACCAGCAGCGACACAACAACCAGCAACACAACCAATACAGCAAAGACAGTAGTCTTGTTCTCATACTAAACGCGGGATAGAGATCACGTATTTAGAACATTTTTAGTGTTTTAGAAGAGGTATTCAGATCTCTAAGTAGAGTTTCTAGGTAGGGGCGTGTACCAAGGGCGGGGTGGGGTAGGCAAAGCTCTTCATCTTGGCAATGAAAATTTTCATAGCTAAGTATGTCTAAGTCTATTTTGCGAGGTCCATAACGGAAACTATTTTTACGACCTAATTCAGTTTCTATTGCCTTTAGCCTTTTGAGTAAGGCATGAGCTGAGAGGGAGCATTGTATTTTGATGATTTGATTGAGAAAATTAGCTTGTTTTGTATATAGGAGTGGAGGATTATCTAAGTGCTTTGATTTTTCTTTAATTTCTAGGCCCTCTGTTTGTTGTATTTTTTTTTTAGCTTGCTCGATGTGAGCTTGTCTATCGCCTTGGTTTGAGCCTAGTGAAATGAAGACTTGATGTTTTTGCATCAAAAAAATAATTTTAGAAAGCTTGCCTTAGCACAAGTTATTTTTAAATAACTTTACAAAAAATATAGAAGCTAGATTGATACAATATGTCAAAGTTAGATTACAAAGCCATTCGCAAGGAATTTCCTATCTTAGGGACTAAGATGAATGGCAAGGATTTAGTTTTCCTAGATAGTGCTGCTAGCTCTCAGAAGCCAGAGCAAGTAATTAATGCCTTTAGCGATTATTATCGTTATAGGCATGCTAATATTCATCGAGGAGCCTATAGGCTAAGTTATGAGGCGACAGATTTATATGAAAAAACTCGTGAGCTGGTAGCGAAGGCATTAAATGCACCAAAAGTAGAAAGCTGTATTTTTACGCGAAATGCTACCGAGAGTCTAAACATAATTGCTCGCACTTGGGGTGAAAAGTATATAAAAGCGGGTGATGAAATTTTAATTAGCGAATTAGAACATCATTCTAATCTAGTACCATGGATGCAACTTGCAGAGCGTAAACAGGCTCGCCTACGCCACATTCCACTAACAAAAAATGGCTACTATGATTGTTCGCAAATCTCTAAATTAATTAATGAGAGGACTCGTGTTGTTGCGGTTCAGCAAATGAGCAATGCCCTTGGTACTATTCATGATCTTAAAGCTTTGGCTTTGCAGGCTCATTTGGCAAAAGCCATTTTTGTTGTGGATGGAGCCCAGGGTTTTGCTCATTTAGATACCGATGTCCAAGAATTAGATTGTGATTTTTATGCACTCAGTGCTCACAAGGCCTTAGGTCCTACTGGCATTGGATTACTTTATGCTAGAAAAAGTATTTTAGAAAATCTAAGTGCTTTTTTAGGAGGTGGAGATATGATCCTTTCGGTATACAAGGATCACTTTACTGAAACCACTTTACCACGACGCTTTGAAGCTGGGACTCCTGATATTGCTGGCGTGATTTCATGGTCTAGTGCTTTAAACTATTTATCAAAAATAGGTCTAGAAAAAATTCGAGAGCATGAAGCAGAATTAACAATTTACGCCCTTGAAGAAATGCAAAAAATAGAGGGGATAGACTTTTATGGTCCACTTACAAAAGAAAATAGAGGTGGTATTATTTCCTTTAATATGCGAGGAGTGCATCCTCATGATACAGCAAGCGTACTTGATGAGGAAGGTATTGCTGTTAGAGCAGGTCACCACTGCTGTGAGCCGTTAATGAGGAAATTGGGTATTAGTGGTACTGTTCGAGCTAGCTTTTATCTTTACAACGGACCCGATGATGTAGATCAATTAATCCGAGGACTTCGGCTAGTGCGTTCTATATTTAAAATGCCTGCTAATAACTGATTAACTTACTTTAGGTTTTATATGTCCATTAGTCAAGAATTGTACAAAGAATTGATTTTGGAGCATTCTCAGAATCCTTCCCATTGTCCTAATAAATGCGGGCATTTAAGTAATCCTACTGTTGTTCAAGAAGGTGTTAACCGTAGTTGTGGTGATGAGGTGGAGCTAGAGATATTAATCGAAGGAGATAAAATTAGCTCAATTCGGGTGGAGAGTAGAGGCTGTAGTATTTCACTTGCTTCGGGTTCGATGATGGCGGATGCAGTGGAGGGAATGAGTATTAGAGAAGCTAGGCATCTTATTGAACGTTTTAAGGCGATGATTATAACTGGTGAAGCGTTAAATCTTTTAGAATTTGAAAAACTTGGAGAAATTCGAGAAAAGTTAGGAGAACTTGAAGTATTGGAAGACCTAGAGGCCTTTAGAGGAGTTCATAAATATCCCATTCGGGTTAAATGTGCTACTTTAGTTTGGAGTACTCTCGAACAAGCACTCAATCAATCAAAAATTAAAGAAACTTATAGATATGAGAAAACTTAATTGGTAAATAATACTTATTGATTAAGTTTTTTCATGTCAGAATAGTTATTTTTTGGCTTATAAACTCGAATCGAATCGTAGCCCACAACACGATCTTTATGAGTTAATCGCGAAGCAGGACCTTGTGAGCTTGCACTTATGCCATTTTTGATATAAGTTTCATTACATATAGAATCAGTAGGGATATCATCCTTAGATTTACCATTAGTTTCATAGTACTGCTTGCACCAGTAGTAGTCAAAGGCATCACGATCAGAGTAGTCTGCAGGACCGTTTTTTGAAATAGGAGAAAAATGAATAAGTTGAGCAGTATGATTGATGCCACATTGAATAACTCCATTAACACTATGATTTCCTTTTGTGATAATAGTTTGTGGCATTCCAGAGGTATAGTCGTTACACTGATGGCTCGATCCACCATTTCCTCTGCCGAGTTCAGCAAGATTTACGGCGCTTTTTTTCACCCAACCCTGATTATTTTTATTATGCCAGATAATATAACCCTGTGGGGTCCATTCCATGCCGTAGACTAGGGATTCGTAGTTTGTGGTATCTACTGTGTAATACCAACGAGCATTACCCGTGGTGTTATAATTATAGCCGTAATGATTGACTGTCCAAAAAAATGGAGAGTACGATTGCCATGGATAGTTGAGGTTTTCCATTAATTGTAACTCACTACCAGTAACATACATTTCATATTTAAATTTATCTAAATTAGCATTTACTCCAGTAGTAATGGACTCTGGTATTTCTGGCCAGTAAGCGCGAGATTGGATAGGTGGGTTTGGGTTGTCCGTGGACGTCGCGTAGTAGGGAAAAACTCCGCCAGTGCCAGAGTTTGCAAAATCAAAATACTTATGCCAGTTCTTATTGTGAGTAAGCATTCGGAGCCAATTAGTAATAGTTCTGCTTTTTGCCATTTTAGAAATATTTATTTCTAGGTAGCCATACTTAAATGCGCGAGTACTTAAAGAAGCGGAGCCATTACTAGTACATTTATCAGGATGAAAGGCTTCGGCACGCTTAGCTTCTGTTAAGTTATCAGGATCGCATTCATAAGTACCACCACCGGTTACACTATATCCCAGATAGAGCTGGCCATCTTCCACAAAGACGGGGTCATCTTTTTTGTCTTCTGTTGTTCCTGGAAATTCTTTATTACCAATTTTTGGGTTGTGATTTATACTAAGTCCATGCTTTTCTAGTTCGCTTAAGAGGTCTGCTGGATCATAATCATTAGCTATATCCTCAAAATCGGCATTGAATATGAGTTCATAATCTTCATGTGGATAGGCCATATTAGGTGGGAGATTAGTGAGATGGTTTGTTTTATCTGGAATAGTTTCTACGCTCTGAAAGTCTTCGTAAATATAGGCACGACCAAAGCAAATGGCTTGATCAAAAGAACTAGCCAATAAAAAGAAAGGGTCACCATTCAGGGTGCTGCCATCAGTTTCATTGACGCGAGTGACTACATAATCATGATTTTTAGCTCTTAGCATCCAGGGACGCGTTTCAGGGGTATCCATAGGCTC
>JABAAI010000035.1 GCA_014238825.1 Leptospirales bacterium | reverse complement strand
ACTGCTAGTTATAAAATTAGCTATGACAATCTCTTAGCATTAAACGATTATTTCTCCTTGAACCGTCAGCAAAATCTCCATAATACAAAAAATAATTTCAATTATTCAAATTCCTTACTCTTTAGTTTGCCTTGGGGTTATTGGAACCTCTCGGTATTCTTAAGCCTCTTCCAATATAGCAATATAATCAAAGGCACTTTACTCGATTTTTCAAACAAAGGACAATCTAAAACACAGAGTATTTCTCTAGAGCATGTAATTCATAGAAATCAACAAGGTAAAACCAGCTTAGGCTATGAGAATAAATTTCGTGAAAGTTTAAACTTTATCGAAGAGACTCTTTTAATAACTAGTAGTCGTTCAATAAGAACACAAAAGCTCAGTCTAAGCCATAACCGTAGTCTCTACGGGGGCTATTGGAATAGTGGCATTTCCTCTAGTCGAGGAAAACTAAACAAGATAGCAGCAAGTGAATCTATCTCAGAACTAACAGCTGATTTAGATTTTAGTAAAACTCAATTATATTTTGGCTACCAGCTACCTTTTAGCTTAGAACTTGCCAATAAAAAACATGCTCTACAATGGAAAAGCAGTTTCCAAGGCCAAAGCACAGCGGATATATTATTTTCTGGTGAACAGCTAAGTATCGGTGGTGAACAAAGCGTACGTGGCTTTAAAGATATTTCTATAAACGGAGACAATGGTTTTACTTTCCGTAATGAAATACATTGGCTAGTTCCAAAAAGTGATTTGATATTCAAAAAAGATACACTCTCTAAAATTCAACACTCAATTTTCATGGCTTACGACTTAGGAAAAGTCTTTTCTAATTCTGAAACTGAGTCCGAAACTGGAGGACAAAAAAACCAAGGAGAGCTACGAGGTCTGGCTCTAGGTTTTGAATCTCAAGCAAAATATTTCAGCTTTTCATTTATTTATTCTAAGCCACTGCGGGGTCTAGAGGAAAAACGCAAAGAAGGTGATAAAACTATTCTTTCTTTAGCTCTAGAATTGAAGTATTAGAAAAACTAAAATAATATCTAAAATACTAATTCAATTAATAGCTATGTCTTAGCTAAGCGCTGGGAAATTTCCTTCGCATGAAAAATAAAAAAATTCAGGTAGACCAAAACAAAAGATACAAAAGGATAAAAACTCATTGTTTCATAAGCCACAAAAGCAATGGAAATAAAAAACACAAAGCTTACTAAGGCAAAAAGCCATTTGATTTTTACCGGTAATATAAATAAAAACAAAATTTCTGTATCTGGTTCAGACCAAGCGATGGCAGCCCATATTGAAAAAGTAATATGGGAAGCAGAGATTGGAAAAAAGATAGTCCCTAGTGCCAAGAACAAATAACCAGAAAGTAAATAAGCCAAGAATTTCATTGAACCCATAGCACTTTCCAATTGGCTAGAAAAACTCCATAAAATAAATAAAAATAATATTAAAGAAAAAACGCCACCTACTGCACGAAATGGAAAAAAAGCAATATTATTCCACTTAGATTCTTGGATAGCTTGCCATAGATCTAATTGAACAAGACCATTGCCGGCATAAAGATCTAAGCCATTTATTAGTGCAGTCAAAATTGTAAAAAATATAGCAAATCCCCATTTCTCTCCCTTATCACTATTAAAAAAATTAGCCATAATAAAATTCCCCTCCTTCCTTTTCCTATTTTATAGCACTATCTCTTGCCGCAAGCTAAATAATATATTTTAGTCTTTCTATATATTCACGCACTCAGACAAGCCAAGTATTTCTTGACACTCTCTTCCAAACCAATAAACACAGCATCAGCTATCAAGGCATGCCCTATGGAAACCTCAAGAATCTCAGGCAAGGCTTTTATAAAATGAGGCAGGTTTTCAGCATTCAAATCATGTCCCGCATTTACTCCAAGTCCTAACTTCGTTGCCACCTTCATTGCCTTGAGATATGGAGATATATCAAAATCGATACCCTTTTTAGCATAGCCCCTAGCATAATTTTCTGTATAAAGCTCTATCCTATCAGCACCAAGTCCTTCTAAGATCAAAATATTTTCGACATCGGTATCCATAAAAAGACTAACACGAATTCCAGCTTGCTTTAACTTTCCAATAAGCTTTGCCAGCTCTTCTTTATTAGCACTAATATCCCAGCCATGATCTGATGTACTTTGCTCTACTGTATCGGGGACCAAAGTAAACTGAGCTGGACGGCATTCTACTATCAAGTCTAAGTAGCTACGTATCTCTAGCGAAGTCTTGTTGATATTTTCTATCTTTTCAAATCGAGATATTTTTTTTTCTATAAATGGATTCCCTTCGATGTTTAGCTCTGCTTGAGGAAAGTTTTCACGAATAAACTTAGCTAAGGGAAGCAAATCACTCGAGCGGATATGTCTTTCATCGGGACGAGGATGGACAGTAATTCCGTGTGCCCCAGCTTCTAGACTAACAGAAGCAGCCCTAAACAAATCAGGAACACCGACCGTCCTAGTATTACGCAATAGAGCAACCTTATTTAGGTTGACGCTAAGCTTAGTCATTCATTTTTCAATACATAAACTTTGATAGATGATGAAAGCTTTTTTCCGTATGAACGATGAATTCCATCTGCAAATTGCAAGGTAAGCGTATGTTCACCGGGACCAAGCTCAAGCTCTGCTTCTTCCTGACCACCACCAAAGTGTCTGTAAAACTTATTCGTAGGTATTACTTCTCCGCGAGGATAAAAAGGACGATCTATCAAGATATGATGATGACCGACACCTTCCTTAACCTCGCCTGCTACATCTACCTTAAGCCCTTTTACCCCAAACTTTACTTTAAAAGGAGAATGAAGCCTATCCCCTTCTTTTATATTTATAAAATACACTTCTTTTTTGAATAATTCACAGCCCAGGATAAAAACAAAAAATAGGAGTACTAAGGAGTAAGCAATAAGCTTAGTACCTCCACTAAGAACTCCAGATGACTGCTTAAAACAATGCTCTCTAGTTATCAATTTCACATCTTTAAGATTGCTTGAATCAATATTATAATCAATGCTATAATCAATGCTATAATTTACCTTGATTTTTTTCATAAAATATCTCACTACTTTTTTATTCTGTCTGTTATTCTAAAATGAAATTATAATCACGAACATAATTAAAATACAGGTGTCAGACTATAGCTATAAACTTCTTTTTGTAAAGCAAAAATTAATTCCTCTGGTGTTTTTTCTGCTAAAATTTTCCCATCACGCATTCGGGCACTTAGCATGCCTCTCTCCAGTTCCTTATCACCTAAAACAAAAATATAGTTGACCTGTTCGTTTTGAGCTTGGCGAACCTTCTTGCTAATAGACTCTAAACTAGCATCTATATCCACTCTAAGATCAACACCGTGGCCATTTATCCCATTTTCATTTTTATCACTAAAATATTTCTTATATTTTTTTGCTAATTCAATATGACGATCGGCAACAGTTATAAAACGAAGCTGTACAGGAGACAGCCATAGCGGGAAGCGTCCTCCAAAATGCTCAAGCAAAATACCAAAAAAACGTTCTATAGAGCCATATATAGCACGATGAATTAAAATTGGTCGCTCGCGTAAATCAGATTTTGTATCATAGAGCAAATCAAAACGCTCTGGCATAGACATATCAAGTTGTATTGTGCCACATTGCCAAGTGCGCCCGATAGTATCACGGATATGAAAGTCTATTTTGGGTCCATAAAACGCACCATCCCCTTCGTTCACACTAAACTCACACTTACTCACTTCCAATGCACCGCGTAATCCTGAGATAGCCTGCTCCCACTGCTCATCGCTTCCTATAGATTTTTCGGGACGTGTGGAAAGCTCTAAATGATATTCTAGACCAAAAACCTTATAGACCTCACCAGCCAGCCTAATCACAGCTAGAACCTCGCTTCTAATATCATCTGGCTTCATAAAGATATGAGCATCATCTTGATGAAAGCTACGCACCCGAAAAAGACCAGAGAGGGCACCACTTAACTCATGCCGATGCACGTGACCGAACTCTGCAATGCGAAGTGGCAATTGCCTATAACTATACTGATGTTTTTTATAATAAAGCATACAACCCGGGCAGTTCATCGGTTTTATGGCAAATTGCTTGTTTTCAAGTTCGACAGAGTACATATGCTCAGAATAATTTTGCCAGTGACCAGATTTTGCCCACAACTCTTGCGAAAGCATTATTGGGGTCTTAATCTCTAGATAGTCTTCTTTTTCGTGAAAGCGACGCATGAGACTTAAAAGTTGATTCCAAATAATCATGCCACGTGGATGGAAAAAAGGTGTACCAGGCCCTTCTTCATGAAAGGAAAAAAGTCCCAACTTAGAACCTAAAATACGATGATCACGCTTTTTGGCTTCCTCTTGGCGATGAAGATAATCTTTAAGCATTTTCTTTTCCGGAAAAGAAATGCCATAAATGCGAGTGAGCTGAGCATTCTTAGCATCGCCACGCCAATAAGCTCCCGATGTCTTTAATAATTTAAACGAACGCACCATCTTTAAGTTAGGCAAATGGGGTCCAGAGCAGAGGTCAACAAAATCACCTTGTCTATAGGCACTTAACGTCTCTTCTTTTCCCTCAATAATTGCCATTTTAAAGGGATTGTTTTTAAATACCTCACACGCCTCTTTGCTATCCTTGTACTCAATTCTTTCTATAGATATTTTTTCTTGGCAGAGCTTGTTTATTTCATCTTCTATTCTTTCTAAATCTGTTTCTTCTAGAATTAAATCACCAAAATCATAGAAAAATCCTTCTTCGATAGCTGGTCCTATCGATGGTTTAGCCTGAGGGAATAGACGTAAAACGGCTTGAGCTAAAATATGGGCCGATGTATGCCAGAATATTTTTTTGCCTTCAGAATCTAAAAATGTAATTACGGAAATCTCACTGCCATCCTCTAACTTAGCATTCAAATCTCTAAGCTTTCCATTGACTCTCAAAGCAAGTGGAGTCGCTGGTAATTTGTTTTGAATTTTTTGGGCAAGGTCTCTCCCAGAAGCCCCAGCTTCCAAAGATAACTGAGAACCATCCTCTATCCTGACATTTATAGAAGAGGTAGTTTTTTCTTTCAAGATACTCATTACAAAAATTATGGGTCAGGGAGGACTCGAACCTCCGACCCCTTCCTTATCAGAGAAGTGCTCTAACCGGCTGAGCTACTGACCCATACTAGAGTATTGATTGCGAAGCTCTCTTAGCTGTCAAGCACTAATATCTCTTTTTGAGATAGCAAAAAACCTTAGAAATTATCTAGAAAAATACTAAGGAGCTAAAGATACTCTACTTCCCTGTTATTCTCTCGCGCAAAGGATAGCACAACATCCCTAATAACGCAAAGATTATCAGTAAAGATGCCATCTGCCCCCAGCTTAAGCAGACGCAAAGCCTCTTGCGGTTCATTAATTGTCCAATAATCAACGCGCTTTCCTAAGACATGGCAACGATAAATAAAACGGGCACTATCAAGGCGCACTCTACGCCAGATCCTCGGAATTTGCAATGCTGTACCACTGATAGAAAGCCAAGACCATAACAAGGGAGGTGAAAATAAAATAATAAAAACAGCTAGTGGCGATACCGAAGTCTCACCTCGATAACAAAGGTGACGAAGTTGACTTACAACTTTACTACGAAAACTAGTCAAAAAGACACGCCTCGCCTCACCTCGCTTATGCAAAAAACTTACTAGCTTTTCTACAACATATGACCTAGAATCTTTTATATCCAGATTTAGTGGAATTAAGGGAAAAGCCTCCAAAACTTCGCTTAGCTTGGGAATATAGCACTTTTTTAGCTCAGCCTTATCTATACTTTTATTTCTTGCTATAAATTTATTACAAAGATCCCAACTCTGGACTTCTTTAAGAGTACAATCTTTAACAGCTTTACTAACTCCACTAACTCTCTTACCATCTTCGTCATGAATAACTACTAACTCCGAATCTGATGTGCAACGAATATCCAACTCCAAATGACTAGCTCGTTCTTCTATGGCACGACGAAAAGCGGGTATAGTATTTTCAGGAAATAGCTTAGCATCTCCACGGTGAGCATAAATACGTAAGGGGAATTTTTTCATAAGTATTGTGTCGAATAAGAAAATGATAATACAATAACAGATATACTGATAAGCTAAGTATAAAATGTCAATAAATTTATTAGAAGTATCATTATCTATCATAAGCTTGCGTAAAATAAAAAATACTTTACGAAGAAAGTGCGTAGTTTAGCCATAAACTATGTCTCAAATCCCAGGACCACGCTATGAATTTAAAGCAGTAGAGCAGCGTTGGCTTAATATCTGGGATGATAAAGAGGCCTTTAGCCCAGAATATGCCCAAAAAAATCGAAGCCCTGAGCAAGCAAAAAATACTAACTCCTATTCCATAGTCATCCCTCCACCAAATGTAACAGGTGAATTGCACGTAGGCCATGCCCTCAACCAGACTATGCAAGATGTTTCTATACGCAGGGCTCGCAAACAAGGCTATAATACCCTCTGGCTCCCAGGCACCGATCATGCAGGCATTGCCACCCAAATGAAGGTTGAGCAAGAACTAAAAAAAGAAAAGACAGATCGCTTTAAACTGGGCCGAAAAAATTTTATTAAAAGGGTTTGGGAGTGGAAGGAAAACTATGGCAACATAATTACAAAGCAACAAAGGCTGATGGGCTTTTCCTTGGATTGGAAACGAGAACGATTTACGATGGATGCAGAACTCTCACTTGCCGTAAGACGTGTCTTTGTTGAGCTATATAATGCGGGTCTCATCTATCGCTCAGAGAGAATGGTTAATTGGGATCCCATGAGTCGCACTGTCCTTTCTGATTTAGAGCTGGTCCACGAAGAAAATTATCAAGGAGAACTCTATAGCTTTGCCTACCCCCTAGTTGAAAATAATACTAGTGATGAAATTTCTGGTGAGATTATCGTGGCAACCACCCGCCCTGAAACTATGCTCGGAGATACAGGGATTGCTGTTCATCCCGATGATAAACGCTATCAGCATCTCATAGGGAAATATGCCAAACACCCATTCCTAGCTAGAAAGATTCCTATTGTTGCTGATGCTGAGCTGGTAGATCCTGAATTCGGAAGTGGTGCTGTGAAAATCACTCCAGCTCATGATCCTAATGACTTTGCTCTAGGCAAGCGTCATAACTTAAAACTCATTAATATCTTTGATGAACAAGCCAAAATCAATCAAGAGGGTGGAGACTTTGCGGGACAAGATAGATACATCGCTCGCAAGGCAATCAAAAAAGCCTTAGCAGATCTCGGCCTTGAAAAAAAAAGTCAAGCGCATAGCATGTCTGTGGCTAGATCACAACGCTCTGGAGTAATTGTTGAACCCATTGTCTCGACTCAGTGGTTTGTAAAGATGGCCGGCCTTGCCAAGCAGGCCCATGAAACTGTAAAATCAAAGGAAGTTAATATCATCCCCCGCCAATGGGAAAATACTTATTTTCACTGGTTAGATAAAATTCATGATTGGTGCATAAGCAGACAATTATGGTGGGGGCATAGAATCCCTGCTTGGTATGGCCCAGATGAAAAAATATTCGTAGCAGAAGATGAAAAAAAGGCCCAAGCACTCGCCCTGAAGCATTACAAAAAAGCTGTTAGCCTAAGACAAGATAGCGATGTCTTGGATACTTGGTTTTCAAGTGCCCTTTGGCCATTTTCAACTCTAGGCTGGCCTAATGCAAGCAAGGATTTGAGTAGCTACTATCCTACGACTGTTCTAATAACTGGTTTTGATATTATATTTTTCTGGGTTGCACGCATGATAATGATGGGACTTCATTTTATGAAAAAGCCACCCTTCAAGACCGTTTACATTCACGGTTTAATGAGGGATGCAAATGCTCAGAAGATGTCAAAAACTAAGGGCAATGTTGTTGAGCCACTCCAAGTAATTCAAAAATATGGCACCGATGCCTTTAGATTTTTTCTTATGGCGACCATGAGCGAGGGCAAGGATTCCTTATATTCAGAGCAACGCCTCAAGGGTTACCAAAACTTCAGCAACAAAATTTGGAATAGCTCACGCTTTGTGCTAATGAATCTAAGCGATGATTTTCAAGCAGTCCACAAACAAACGATTTTGGACTTAGAGCTAGTAGCAGAAGATTACTGGATTTTAACTTGCCTTAATAAAACAATAAAAAACATGGACCAAGCCCTAGATACTCATAAATATCACCTGGCAGCCGATGCTATCTACTCCTTTTTCTGGCATCAGTTCTGTGATTGGTACATTGAGCTAAGTAAAACTAGAGTCTTTGCCAAGCTTGATACTGATTCTTCTATAGAAAGTTCTCTAAAAGTATCTCTAGAAAAATCTAAAGCGGCTGCCTCTCAAGTCCTATACTATGTATTAAAAAAAGCCTTAGGACTTTTGCATCCATTTATGCCTTTTATAACAGAGGAAATTCATGCATTCCTAATAAAAAAGTCTCAAAAGACTAAGCAAGAAAATGAAACAGAATTACTAATAAGCAGCCCTTGGCCCACTCCCTTAACCCTAAGTCCAAAAGAAGAGAATACTGCTAATTCTCTAGAATTACTCCAAGAAGCAATACGTGCCACTCGACTAATTCGCTCTCAAATGGGCTTTGCCCCCGATCAAAATATAAATATCGTTTTGCGTTCCACGAATAAGCAACTAGCCCAAATTGTTACTGAAAAATACACCGCCATCCAAAGACTATCAAGAGCCAGCAAAATAGAAGTAAAAGAAACATACGAGATCCAGAAAAATGATGTTATGGAAACCCTTAGTCAGGGAGAGGTTTTTGTTGCTCTAGATTCAATAGCATCTTCAAATCATAAAGAGAAAATAGAAAAAGATAAGCTAAGGTTAGAAAAAGAACTAAAGACTCTCGAAGCCAAATCCAAAAGCTCACAAGGGAAATTGAATAATAAACAATTTATCAAAAATGCACCAGAGGCAGTAATAAACAAAGAACGTGAAAAACTAGCTGAGATCTTAGCAAAAGAAAAAGCGATTAAGGAAAGTCTAGTCCTCTAAGATTGAACTTTAATAC
>JABAAI010000034.1:312-9384 GCA_014238825.1 Leptospirales bacterium | reverse complement strand
AGTATAGCTGATTTAGATTCTCCTAGTAAGCCGCCATGTTCAATAGCAGGGTTGGCAGCAGAAAGAGTAAAAAGTGAATTATAACGGATGCACCAATAAAGCCAACCGGGTAACATTGGAATATAAAAAAGCCAAGGCGTCAAAAACTCAATACAGACAAGTTTTTTAAAAAATATCAAGAACTTCCTTCGTCCATCTTGAGTTGCTATTAAAAATAAAAAGCGTATGCTAAAGTAAAAAACTAAAACACTTAAAAGAAATGCCAACCAAGTACTGCCAACTAGGCCCTCTGTTATTTTTTGTAAATCATCACCCAGCCAAGTACTCAGCAAAACTAAAGCCGGTGTCCATAAAACTCCTGCGAGTAAAGCCCAGATTATCATACTAGTAAATTTTCCACCAATAAAACCAGCACCAAAATAGACCGGTAATCTTAGCCCGGGTACAAAACGGGCTAAGATAATTAGTTTCCAGCCTTCTTTAGTAAAACGTTGTGAGAGGGAATATTTATGTTCAAGATATTTATCATAAACACCTTGAAATATTTTTGCTAAGGGTGGTTTCTTGCGAGAACTTATCGCCTGTGCGGCTAAACGACCTAATAAAAATAAAAGTAAGTCTCCTATAAAAATACCAATCAAACAAGCTAAAACACCACTAACTAGAGCTATCTTCCCTGTCCTTATTAGTAAGCCCGTAGAGATACAAGTCAAGTCCTCTGATACAAAGGTAGCAGAAATGATACCCAGTATTTTTGCAAATTCCATTAGCTGTAATTTATCTCATGCAGAGTAGCAGGTGCAATGCCAAATTCTCTATCTTGATGGCAGTCAAGCAAACGTAACTTTATCGCAATAACAGCCTTATGATGGAGAAGGTGATGGAAAACAAACATAAACTCTCGCTCAATATTGGAAGCAAAGTAGGAATAACTCCCCTTATCATCTGTTATATGCTCTATTTTTATAGGTTTTTTGATTAAAAGCTCTGAAGTACTCAGCTTATTTATTCTTTCAATTAAATCTTTAATCTTTAGTAGGCATAGCCCTCTGTCAGTCTCAAGAAGAGTTTTACGTTGCCGTCTATCGTATGAAATGCAAGAAGTAATATTTTCTGAACCCTCAGCTAAGTTCTTCTGAATTACACTAGCCACATCTAAAAGAGCAGTAATATGATCTAGCCCATGACGAACATGCTCTCCTATGCTACCGTCTATAATAGGACTAGCGTCATGATCCTTATCTTTGGTACCGTTATTACCGTTTAGACCGTCTTTATGACTATAATGCTGATCATTAATGCCAGAAAGCAGTGTACTAAGTTCTTGCAAACTCTGCCCTAAAACTGTAAGTATATTATCCAAAGCCAAGCTCAGGCAATACTTGTCTTTATAACGACTAAAAGTCAATTATTTTCTATATTATCTAAAATAAAACTACGTAGTTAGACACGGTCAAAAGATTTACTAATAAAAAGTGATTATTCTGACGATTGAAGAGCTAAGCTCAAAATAAAATAAATGAAATTTGAAAATTTTACAATAAAAGCAAGCCAAGCCCTAAACGATGCTCAAGTCTATGCTAGAGAACAAGCTCACTTAGAACTTAGGCCAGAGCATCTCATGTATGAGGTATTTCAACAAAAAGAAGGTACAGGCCCGCTAATAATTACTCATCTTAAAATTGATAAAAATAGACTCTTTGCCATATTGAGTAATGTTTTGGAAAAACTTCCCAAGAAAGTCGAAGGTAATCAAGAAATAAACCCTAGCAAAGAGCTAATCAATCTTTTACAAAGAGCGGACAAATTAACACGTGAGCGTGGTGATGATTATATTTCTGTAGAGCATTTTATTCTAGCATATTTAGATGATAAATATTTAGATTACCTCAGAGATTTAGAGACCATTGGCTTAACTAAAGTCGCAGTAGAAAATGTAATCAAGAATTTACATAAGGAACAAGTAATTAATAGCGATAATCCAGAAGCTTCGTTACAGGCTTTGAAAAAATATAGCTCTAATCTAAATGAACTAGCCCAAAAAAATAAACTTGATCCAGTTATTGGGCGTGATGAAGAAATCAGGCGCATTATGCAAGTCCTCAGCCGGCGTTCTAAAAACAATCCCATACTGATAGGAGAACCTGGTGTTGGTAAAACAGCAATCATAGAAGGCTTAGCCGGTAAAATATTCTCTAAAGAAGTACCAGATGGCTTACAAAACAAAAGAATACACGCCTTGGACTTAGGATCGATGATTGCAGGTTCTAAATTTAGGGGAGAGTTTGAGGATCGTTTCAAGTCTCTCTTATCAGAAGTTCAAAAATCAGCTGGAAAAATTATTTTATTTATCGATGAACTACACAACCTAGTCGGTGCTGGAGCCACTGAAGGCTCTTTGGATGCCTCAAATATGATAAAGCCTGCCTTAGCACGAGGAGAATTACGATGTATTGGAGCAACTACCCTAAAAGAATATCAAAAGTACATCGAAAACGATGCAGCACTGGAAAGACGCTTTCAACCAGTTTATGTTAAAGAGCCCAGTATAGAAGAAAGTATTTTCATTTTGAGAGGACTTAAAAATAATTACGAACTCCATCACGGCATACGCATCACAGATGAAGCTATTATAGCGGCCGCCAAACTTTCTCATCGCTATATCCGTGACCGCTTCTTACCTGATAAGGCGGTGGACTTAATAGATGAGGCTTGCTCCAAAGTCAGAATTGAACTAGACTCCCTACCTGAAGAAATTGATAAAATTAGCAAAAAAATCCAAAACCTCAAAATTGAGCGAGAAGCTCTAAAAATAGAAAAGGATACAGTCTCTAACGAAAAAACTAAAAAGTTAGAACGGGAACTAGCAAATTTAGAAGAAACACTTAGTCAAAAAAAAGGTGTTTGGGAAATAGAGCGACAGGAGCTAAAAAAAGTCAAGAAAATCCGCGAGAAAATAGATTCACTCCGTCTAGAAGAAAAGCGCTATGAACGCGAAGGAGATCTAAATCGAGTAGCTGAGATTCGTTATGGTAAACTTGTAGCACTAGAAACAGAAATGAAAAAATTAGAATCTCAGATAACAAAAAGCAAGCGGCAGTATCTCAAAGAAGAAATTACTTCAGAAGATATCGCAAACATTGTCTCCCGTTGGACGGGCATCCCTGTTAGCCGCATGATTCGTGGTGAAAAAGAACGACTTATTCATATCTTTGATGAACTTAAAAAGCGTATTGTTGGCCAAGATATTGCCCTGCAGGCAATCACAGGAGCAATCCAACGCTCACGCTCTGGCCTCTCCGATCCTAATCGTCCAATGGGAGTTTTTCTATTCCTAGGACCAACAGGTGTCGGCAAAACTGAGACCAGCAAGGCTCTCTCCTCCTTTCTCTTTGACGATGAACAAGCCATGCTCCGGATTGATATGTCCGAATATATGGAAAAGCATGCCGTATCTCGTTTGATTGGTGCACCTCCTGGATACGTGGGACATGAAGAAGGAGGGCAACTCACAGAAGCAATCCGTCGCCGTCCCTATCAAGTCATTCTTTTAGATGAAGTAGAAAAGGCACATCCTGATATTCATAACTTGTTTTTACAAATTTTCGATGAAGGTTCTCTTACTGATAGCAAAGGTCGCAAAGTAGATTTTAAAAATACAATTATCATTCTAACTTCGAATATAGGAACGAAAGCTCTTTTGCAAAATAATAACAAAGCAAATAACAGCAACACAGCTCAGGACAAACTAGAAAAGGAAATTATGCTAAATGAACTCAAAAAATATTTTCGTCCTGAATTTCTAAACCGTCTGGATGATATCGTTATATATCATAGTATTAACCAAAAATCCCTAGAGTTAATAGTTACAAGCCAGATCGATGATCTCTTGATTCGTGCTAAGGAACAAGGACTAAATCTAAAAATAGAAAAGAAGGCCCTACAATGGCTTGCTAAAAATGGTTATGATCTAGAATTTGGAGTACGCCCTCTAAAACGCCTTATTCAACAAAAAGTGGCAAATCTTCTAAGCACAGTTATCCTAAAAGGCGAGTACAAAACAAATAAAATTTATAAACTTACAATAGAAAAAAATGAACTTCATTTAACTAGCTAATGAATTAAGTAGACTTAAGATAATATATTTCTAAAAATGACTTCATTTTAGCAAAATGAATTCTAATCGCACATTCGCTAACTATAGTCAAGAAAATTATAATAAAAGGCCTTATAGTAAGACTCCTATAGATAATCAGCAAAAACATACACCGATAAGGCTTATCCTAACTAGAATTATATTTTACGCGTACCACAGATTTTTCAACTTTTTTCTACCTAGGTCAGGGAATGATGGTCCTGCCCTTTTGATATCAATTTTAATTTTCTTTTTCATCTCTTCTCTTTGTCTCTTTTTATTTGGCTTTAGACCTTTGGATTTTCGACATTTGCTAACAACATCTCGTTATGATAAACCATCCATTGTTTACGGTGTAGATGATAGTGGCAAGGCTATCCCTATTGCAGAATTTTACCGACAGGCAAGGTATCCTCTTAAAATTAGAAACGATAAAACACAGAAAAAAAATGAAAGGAAACTTAGAAAAGACAAAAAAAACTCATCAAAATTAAACGAACTTAGCACTATTGAAAATAATCCTGATATAGCCTCACCAATAGTAGATTCTGAAATTAAAATAGGACTAAATTCTAAAATAGTCCGCGTTTTTTTGACCTTAGAAGATATTAGATTCTTTTCTCATCCCGGTGTGGATCCTTTAGGAGTTATACGTGCCTTTGGGGTTAATCTCTTAGCTGGCCGAGTAAAAGAAGGAGCCTCTACATTTACCCAACAAGTTGCTCGCCTACGTTTTCTCTCCAATGAACGAAGTCTCTTACGAAAATTAAGGGAAGTCTTTCTTGCTGTACTCTTAGAATTTAAATATAGCAAAGGAGACATCTTAGAAGACTACTTAAACATGGTGCCACTAGGTCATGGAACTAATGGCGTCGAAGCGGCCGCCAGATTTTATTTTAGAAAGAAATGTACTGAGTTACGTTGGGGAGAGATCGCGGTTATTGCCTCGATGACTACCCGTCCTAAGGAATTTAGCCCGCTACTCAATCCACGTCGTTCAATACATAAAGTAAAATATTCTCTGCTTAAACTAATAGAGAACGGTGTCTTGTCTATCGAAGAAGCCGAAGCTGAACTCCTCTTTCTAAACAATGAATACTACGCCAAACTCAATCGCTCTCCAAATGAATCAGCCTTTCAAAAACGTCTCAACTTACATCCCTATGCAACTGCTTTCCTTCGTTCTCAACTACCAAAGGAAATACGATCAGATGATATCTTATCCACCAAAGGATTACGCATCTATACGACTATAAACGTTAAGCATCAGCAGGCCGCCGAAAAGCAAATGTTGCCTTATCTAAAAGAAATAACTACTAAGCGACAAAAAGCACCATTTAGTAATTACCATATTTTTGATAATGATTTTGATGAAATTCGTCAAATGAATTATAATCTTTTTAATGTCCCTGACTTTAAAATAAAAATGAATCGAGCACAAAGAGATTTGACCCTAAACTTTCATCACAAGATAGCAACAGAAATAAACTTCCTAACATTAATTACAGGAGACGCTAATGTATCGCGGGCCCTTGACCATAATTTACTCTATGGAAAAAACAGAAGGCGAGATAGACAAAAGAATGTCGAAGGAGCCTTGATTAGTATCGTTCCAACTAGTGGCGAAATTACTGCCGTCATCGGTGGCTCCGGCTTTAGGCCCAATAATCAGCAACTGCGCTTTCATAAAATTCGTCGCCAACCGGGCAGTGCCTTCAAACCGATTATAATTGCTGCGGCCTTAGAAGCTTCGATGGATAAGAATGTCAAAAATAAAGTTACGGCAGCTAGTATCTTTGATGATACTCCTTTGCATTTCATAAACCGTGATCTTAGTGAGTATTCTCCCGAAAATTATTCTCGCACTTATGATGGAAACATTCGCCTGAGAAGAGCCCTCACCTTTTCAAAAAACACTATTGCTATCCAAGTATATCGTCGTGTTGGCTCTAAACGAATCAATGAGATTGCAGAATCTCTACTACAGCTAGATAGATTGGAACCTCCTCGTGAATTGCCCCAAGAAGCTACTGTTGCCTTGGGTAGCTATGGTCTCTCTCCTTTACAAATGACAAAGGCATACGCTGTTTTCGCATCCGGTGGCAAAGAAGTCTTTACCCATCTAATCAAAAAGATTGTAGCTGACGATGGAAGTGAAATTTATAACTATAGCAAAGAAAAGCGTGAAACACCACGACAATTGCTCAATACAAATACCGCTGCCTTGATGGTTTCTATGCTCAAAGACGTAGTAAATAAAGGAACAGGCAAGGCCGCCGCCCTGCAGGGACGACAGGTTGCAGGCAAGACAGGGACAACAAACCGTAGTACAAATGCTTGGTTCCTAGGTTTTACGCCCGCTTTAGTAACAGCGGTATATATCGGCTATGATCAACCAAATACACTGGGAACAAACAGCACGGGCGGAAACCTTGCAGCTCCAATATGGGGAAAATATATGTATCAAGCTCT
Source organism: Leptospirales bacterium (assembly GCA_014238825.1). Classification (GTDB taxonomy): domain Bacteria; phylum Spirochaetota; class Leptospiria; order Leptospirales; family Leptonemataceae; genus JABAAI01. Next base: position 2,777 of record JABAAI010000034.1, on the reverse strand, counting down.
AAAGAGAACTCCAGCTAAAAATTATGAGTCCTCAGGGAATAAACTAAACAAAATAGAAATTTGCGAAAGTACCGGTGCTGTACCAACTAGTAGCTGTGAAAAGATTATAACTGAGTTTTTTTTGCCAGGGACGCAACCAGAGACACCTTCTCTCGATAATAGCGATTCTAATTTAAATCTAGGCAACCCTAATGATCCGGCACTTGATTCAGAAGAAGAAGAAGAAACTGATGATATATTAGATGATGATGATCTTAAGTTCTAGTCATCGACCTAATAATCATTGTTGTCAAAATCTTCATAGTCGTAATCCTCTTCTTCATACTCATCTTGATATTGATCTTCGTTGTCATCATCATCACCGTAGTCGGCTTCTTTTTCGGGATAGTCCTCGTCTTCATATTCGCTATCCTCATCTTCATCCTCGTATTCATAATCATCTTCTTCATCGTAGCGTCTTTTCCTCTTTCGATTATCTCGCTTTCTTTTAGCTCTATCTTCATTATAAGTCTTCGGACGCGTTAACTTGTTATCATCTCTCTGATTTCTTGGTTCAGTTAATGCTTCTTTCTTCGCTTCATCATTGCCATATTCTAAAGTACAAATCCAAAAGCTAAGCTTGTCATCAGATAATTTACCACTTGATGATCTAGAACCAGACGCCACATATTCTTGATTACATTTCTTATCCACCAGCTTAGCATTAGGAAAGATGTTTTGTGCCTTAGCCTCTCCTTTGGAAATGGCCTTGGCTTCTGTATCGCCTTTACTTTCTAAAACAAGTTCAGTCTTGGACTGCTTAAGAACACGAGTAGTAGAACAAGCAGAAAAAATGACTATTACAAACAAAGAAGCAACAAAATAACCTAGGCTCCTATTACAATATCTAGTAAAATGTCTAGATAAGTTTATAAAGAAGTGTTTATATTTTGAAGTCATACTATTATATATCGGAATTATTCTCTAAATATATATTATAGAATCTTACAATTAGCAAGTATTTTTTTTATTAAGTGCAAACAGCAACTTACTCTCTTACAAAACCATTCGCTAAATAAAACAACTTCCGCTCTTAATAAAAAGCTAATCTGCTTAAGCAAATTAGCATCTACCCAGTCTTAAGTCTATTTATAGAGCTTTTTTTGTCTTTATCTTCTATACACAAAGCAGGGTGGACTTAGCTGAGTAAACTCTAAGGTAAGGGTATAATACAAAATATAATTACACAAGCACTTTATTAAAATCATAAAAAAAATTATGGACAAGTAAAAATAAACTACCCCGTCTTTACGAGATCAATCTTGCTAAATCAATTTAATTCGTGTCCCATCTTCTCGCTCTTTGTTTTCAAATAGCTTTTGTTATACTTATTAGCTTTAATTATTAACGGAATTTGCTCAACTATTTCCAAACCATAGCCCAGAATACCTGCCCTTTTACTGGGATTATTAGAAATCAATTTCATCTTCTTAATACCTAAGTCCCGCAATATTTGAGCCCCAATTCCATAATCTCTATTATCCATTTTGAATCCTAATTTATGATTGGCTTCTACAGTATCAAGACCCTCTTCTTGTAGTCTATACGCCTTTAGTTTATTTATAAGACCGATACCTCTGCCCTCCTGCTTCATATATAAAATAACTCCTTGTCCATTTTCTTCTACCATTTGCATCGCTTTATGAAGTTGCTTACCACAATCACAGCGACAAGAGCCAAATATATCACCAGTAGCACAGGAAGAGTGAACACGAACTAAGACAATCTCACCTTGCTTCCACTCACCTTTAACAAGGGCCATATGTATTTCGTTGCTATCTTTTTCCTTATAGGCAATCAGATGAAAATCCCCATACTCTGTAGGCATCTTTACGTCTATAATACGCTCAATCAAGGCTTCATAGCGCAATCTATATTTTATTAGATCTTGGATGCTAAGAATCTTAAAATCAAACTTCTCTGCTATTTTAATTAAGTCATCTAGACGTGCCATGCTCCCATCTTCATTCATAATTTCGACCAAGACGCCCGAGGCTTCCATACCTGATAGACGCGCCAAATCAACTGTTGCTTCTGTATGTCCCGCTCGACGTAGAACCCCACCATTATGAGCCCGCAGAGGGAAGATATGTCCCGGCCGGTGAAAATCCTTTGCCACTATATTTTCATCTGCTAGGGCCCTGATTGTGCGAGACCTATCCGAAGCAGAAATTCCTGTAGTGCAACCATGACCGATTAAATCTATAGATACAGTAAACGGAGTATTAAAAACAGAGGTGTTATCAGCATTGCTGACCATCATTTTTAGATCTAATTCATCACAGCGTTTCGCCGTCAAGGGCGCACAGATTAAACCGCGTCCATGGGTCGCCATAAAATTTATGATATCTGGACTGGCATTTTGGCTTGCCGTAACAAAATCACCTTCATTCTCACGGTCTTCATCATCAATAACGATTACAAGG
>JABAAI010000034.1:0-302 GCA_014238825.1 Leptospirales bacterium | reverse complement strand
GGCGCCCACGCTTTATCTCCTCAATACCTTCTTCAATAGTGCTTAACTTTGTTTTCATACGATAAGTTTAATGTGATGGTAATTCTTTCTTTGTATAAAACGAACCTAATTCCTTTATCTTCTCAGCACGCCGAGCAACAGACCCATTCCCAGAAATTAGCCTTTTATGAGCCGTCTCATAACTTAGTTTTGCTTTCCCTAAAGCTGAACCTACCTCTTCTAGTGAAGCAGAAAAATTACTAAGCTTATCTAAAAAGGCAATAACTTCCTTGCTAAGTTCTTCTATGTTATGCTCTCGACGT
>JABAAI010000033.1 GCA_014238825.1 Leptospirales bacterium | reverse complement strand
CACACTCGGTAACACACTCGGTAACACGAAGGAACATTTTTTTAGCCAAAGTCTTTATTGCAACCACTGCAATATATCACTACCTGAAATAAGTCCTCGTTCGTTTTCTTTCAATTCTCCTCTTGGTGCCTGTGCAACTTGTGATGGACTGGGAATACATCTAGAATTTGATGAAGAAGCTCTTGTTATCAATCCTAAAAACACTTTGCTTGAGGGCGTAATTGCTTCTTGGGGTGTAAGCCAGTCTTATTGGTACACTCAAACTTTAAAAGGACTACAAGAAAATTATGGCATTAGCATGACTAAAGCTTGGAACACATTAAGTGCTAAGCATAAAAAGATAATTTTCTATGGCTCCAAAGTAATTACAGATAATAAAAATTACAAAGGGAAAAACTATCATTTCGAGGGAGTGATAAACTCTCTCTACCGTCGCTATAAAGACACAGATTCTGAAGAAGCACGCTCTCATCTCCAACAGTACATGATAGAAAAGACCTGCCCTAAGTGCAATGGAAACAGACTACGCCAAGAATCTTTGGCGGTCAAGTGTCACAACAAAAATATAAACGAGTTAAGCAACAATAATATAGAAGGGCTAAGAAAATGGTTTACTGAACTGCAGCTTAGCAAAAAAGAAAATGAAATTGTAACGCAAGTTGTAAAAGAAATTATACAGCGTCTAAAATTTTTAGATGATGTTGGTGTCGGCTATTTGAATCTTTCTCGACAAGCTGGTAGCCTTTCAGGAGGAGAAGCCCAACGCATTCGTCTCGCCACTCAAATTGGAAGTGCTCTCATGGGTGTTCTCTATATCTTAGATGAGCCATCGATAGGCTTACACCAAAGAGATAATCAGCGTCTACTGGAAACCCTAAAAAAGATGCGCGACCTAGGCAATACAGTAATCGTGGTAGAGCATGATGAAGAAACAATGCGTTCCGCAAATTTTATTTTAGATATTGGACCAGAAGCAGGGGCTGATGGTGGTAAATTAGTCGCAGCGGGTACAGCAGAAGAAATTCAAAAAGTACCGCAAAGTATCACAGGTCAGTATTTAAGTGGCAAGCGCTTCATCTCTATACCTAAAAAACGCAGACCCGGGAACGCTAAAGCAATCTACATTAAGGGAGCAGCCCAAAATAATCTCGATAAAATAGATGTTGCATTTCCTTTAGGAAAATTCAACTGCATAACAGGTGTATCGGGCTCTGGTAAATCTACATTGATAAATGATATTCTGTATAAATGCTTAGCACACAAAATAAATATTCAAAGAAGTCACTACGCCAAAAATCCGGGCAAGCAGCCGGGTAAGCATCAAAGCATTAGTGGCACAGAGCATATTGATCGTGTTATCCTAATAAATCAAGAAGCCATAGGCAGAACTCCTCGCTCCAATTCAGCTACTTACACCGGCATCCTTACACCAATTCGAGAATGTTTTAGCTTACTCACAGAGGCTCGCCTACGTGGTTACAGTCCCGGTCGCTTTAGTTTTAATGTGCTTGGCGGACGCTGTGAAAATTGCAGAGGGGCAGGTATTATTAAAATTGAAATGCATTTTTTACCTGATGTTTACGTTACTTGTGATGTCTGCAATAGCAAACGATTCAATAAAGAGACTTTGGAAGTAAAATACAAAGGAGCTAATATCTATGATATTTTAGAAATGACGGTAAACAAGGCTTTTGATTTTTTTGAAAATATTGAAGTTATACACCGTAAATTACGCACCCTAAAGGATGTTGGTTTAGGCTATATTAAACTAGGACAGCCTGCCACTACTCTTTCCGGAGGCGAGGCTCAGAGAGTTAAACTTTCTACAGAACTAAGTCGCATTAATACCGGCAACACATTATATATTTTAGATGAGCCAACAACAGGTCTCCACTTTGAAGACATTGCCCAACTTCTAAAAATTCTGCATCGTTTTGTAGATGGCGGTAATACTGTAATCGTTATCGAGCATAATCTAGATGTTATTAAAACAGCAGATCATATTATTGATCTAGGTCCAGAAGGTGGCGATAAAGGTGGAAAAGTTATCTGTTTCGGTACTCCAGAACAAGTAGCGAAGGTCAGCACTAGCTACACGGGAGCCTTTCTCAAAAAAATCCTAGCTAATAATTCCGCCTAATCCTCGAGAATTTCCTCAGTACTAGGAATTCGACTTGAAGGTAGCCTATAATTAGACTCAGACGCTGAGCGATTTGTACTCTTATAACTAAGCAAAACAATATCAACTCGTCTATTATGAGCGGCAGCCTCCGGAGTGCCGGGACTTATTAGAGCTAGCGGTCTATAAGAACCAAAACCAACGGCCTGAAGCCAAGCAGGAGATACGCCATTCCCCGCCATCAAAGAAGCAGTATTAACAGCTCGCGAAGCTGAAATATCCCAAGTGTTTTTATAAAGACGCTCCTCTTGCCCTCTATCTGAGCTACCATAAATTATCGCCTCCTCATCTGTAGAGCTATGCCCCTCAATACGAACAAAACGTTTCAAATTTTTTGCTAATTGTGCTGCCTTTACTATTGCAATCTCTATAGCGGGCGTTAGCAAAGCACTTCCTGCATTAAAATAATCTGCCGAAACAAGGGAGATAATAATACCGCGTTCATCTTCTTGAACTAGAACTTTCTTTTCCTTTAGCTCTGTTTCATATACTGTACGCACTTCTTTACTGGCCTCTGACTTTGCAGAGCCTTGCTTATGAGCTGGCAAGCCCTCTAAACTCATTCCCATTTCGTCTAAGCGCCCTTTAGCGATACTCTTACTACCATCAAATATACCGAGGCTATTATCAAAATTAGAAAGGATTAATTGAACCTCTTGGGGAGTCGCTTCACCTATAGTATATAACATTATAAAAAGACAAAGTAGCAAAGTGACTATATCACTATAAGTAATTAACCAAAATGGAGAACTAGCCTTCTTCCTCTTTTTCAATTGTACTCCTTTAGATGAGGCCATAGCTAAAGTATCGTATCATGAGCTATTATCTTCAAGTAATTTATAGAGCCACAATAAAATAATGCTATTCTTTTTATCTAGTTTTTTATACTTACTACTCTAGACTTAGTCTTGAGACTTACTATTATGAAAGAAAAACTTCACGAATTATTTCAAAAACATGCTTGGCAAGCATTCACTCAAATGAAGCTAAGCCCTCCTCCCGTCTTAATTGAAAAGGGGAAGGTATTTATCTTTTTGATGATGAGAGAAGAAAATTTATAGATGCAATTGGATCTTGGTGGGTCAACATACACGGGCATAGTCATCCTTATATTAACGAAGCATTAAACAAACAAATGAATAAAATAGAACATTCTATTTATGCAGGCCTAGCTCATGCCCCCGCCATAGAATTATCAGAAAAACTAAGTGAAACCACAGACCATAATCTCAATCGCGTATTCTATTCAGATAATGGAAGTACTGCCGTTGAGGTCGCCTTAAAAATGGCATACCAGTATTTTACGAACCAAGGTCAAAAACGTACCGAATTTATTAGCTTAGGAGGAGCTTATCACGGTGACACTTTTGGAGCGATGTCTGTTGGTTCACGTGGTGATTTTCATAAAGCCTTCGAAGCTTTATTTTTTAACTGTCACCAACTACCTAAGCCAAGTTGTCCTTTTGAATATTTTAATGATGAAAAAACAGCTCTTAAGTATATCCACCCTGTAATTGAAGCCCTAGAGCGTATTTTAAGAAAACGAAAGAAAAAGATTTCCGCCATAATTCTTGAACCACTTTTACAAGGTGCAGCAGGTGCTTTCAATTTTTACCCTCCTGTGCTACTAAGAAAAATTTATGAGATTTGTAAAGACGCAGGAATCCTCGTTATTGCAGATGAGGTTTTTACAGGCTATGGTCGAACAGGAAAATTCTATGCCAGTCAATTTACCGGCCTCTGGCCAGATATTATGCCTTTGAGCAAAGCTCTCGCAGCGGGCTATTTACCATTTGCGGCAACTTTAGCAACAGAGGATGTATATCAAAAATTTTATAGCGATGAGCGTTCTCATGCTCTGCTTCATGGCCACAGCATGACCGCTAATCCGCTAGGCTGTGCGGTAGCTCTCGCCTCCCTAGAATTATTTCAAAAAGATCAATTTTTAAGTAAAGTAGCTTCTCTAGAAACTTGGCATAAACAATTTCAAGAAAAAATAAAAACTAAAGCTATCTTCAAAAAAATCAAAGAATTACGTTGCCTAGGCTCTGTTGGAGTGATTGAGCTAAAAATAAAAAGCTCCTATACTGAAGATTTTGCTTGGTCCTTTATGCAAAAAGCAATGGCAGCTGGGGTTTTGGTACGTCCATTAGCAAATGTAATTTATTTTTGCCCACCGTACTGCATTAATCAAGATGAGCTAGAAAAAGTGTATACAGTAAGTGAAAAAATTATAGAAGAAATTGCTTAACTAAACAACACCAGTCATAATATTTTCAGATTTTTTATCGCTTATTCCTAATTCCTTAGCCGCTCTAAATTCTGTTACAGCTTTATTCTTTTCTCCCATCCGAAAATAAAGGAGGCCTATATTATATAAAGAACGCCCTAAGTAGGTTCGCGATCTAATAAGCACTCCAATCTCTTTTTCAATAGAACTTAACAAGACACCATAATCATCTGTATATTCATTTTTTAATAAAATATTTATGCGTGATTGTATGCCATCCAAAACACCTTCTAAAAGACTAACATGATCTCTTGAAGATTTTTCTACGCTATTTCCTAATTCAATATTTTTTGATACTAAGGCATCATTTTTACGAGCTAATAAATCATATTCTTGTCTAAGGTTTTGATATTCATCAAATAGAGAAGAATTTTTATCAATGTTGTAAGAAGATAAGATAGTCTCTGTCACTCGCCGCAATTCCTTTTCAAGGCGAGAACTTAGCTTGCGCTCTTGACGAAGTGACAAGCGAAGTTTATGATTAAAATCTTTTAATTTTTTAAATTCTAAATCTCTATTTTGTTTTTGATCTGTAACAGAACGCAAAGCCACAAGCTCATTTTCAATAACCGCATTCTTTTTTAGGGAACTAATATATGATCTAGCCATATCTTGAAATTCTTGAAGAAAGGCAATAGACACATTATAGGCTCCATTAGCTCCACGCAAACGAAGTGAAACACCTAGGCTTAGTTTCATCTGTTCTAGTTCCTGAGATAAAGACTTAACTTTTCTTTTAGGTTTATAATTTTTAAATAGCTCGCAAAACTGATGCTGGAAACAGCTCAACATAAAATAAATGAGTGTGGGATGTGTTTCTGTATATTGAAACAAAGCAAGCTTTTCTAACTTCATTTTGACATAATATAAGCGATCCTTAATCGGTCCCAGAGGGAAAACTGAGTGTCTAGCCGCATACGAAACACAGTATCTCGTATGAAAATGTTTTGCATGAAAATGAGGCCAGAGAATGTACATTAATGGAAGTTGCAAAACATGTTTTTTAAAATCCTTCTGCTCCTTAGTGCTATTCTTAAAGAAAGAAAGCTTGCTTTTTAATTTTGATAATGTCATTTATATTTGTTCTTAGTGTATTCTTAGTATATTCTTAGTATATTCTTAGTATATTCAATTTTCGGAACTCTATCTTAGAATCTATGCTAATATTTTTAATAATTTGCATTTGCTCCATTTAATCCTTGACAACTCTAGTAAAATTATATTGATATTATAATCATCTGACTATGCTGAGGCTCTAACATTTTGAAGATTGGAATATTGTGCTTCCCTGGTTCTAATTGTGAGAAAGACATCGCCGGAGCTTTTTTTGAAGTATTCAACCTAAAATCTGACATCCTCTGGCATAAAGAGCCTATTCAAGATAAATATGATTTACTAGTTTTGCCGGGTGGCTTTTCCTATGGAGATTATCTACGCCCGGGTTCCATTGCTCGATTTTCTATCGCTATGGAATCGCTTAAAGAGCATATAACACAAGGAAGAGCTGTACTAGGTATTTGTAATGGCTTCCAAATTCTTTGTGAAGCAGGTTTTCTACCCGGTGCCTTAATTCTAAATAAAAGACTTAAGCATATCTGCTGTGATATTAAGCTAAGCTCAAATGCAAAAAACAAAATGACATCCTCTTTAAATACTAAAGATACATATACAATTCCTATTTCTCATAGTGAGGGTAATTATTATGTAAACGAGGAGCTGCTAAAAGAAATGAAAGATCAGAATCAAATCGCCTTTACTTATCAGGAAAATCCAAATGGATCTATAGCAAATATTGCAGGTATTACAAATCATTCTATGCGTATTTTAGGAATGATGCCACATCCTGAAAGAGCTGTTAATACTCTTAATGGAAAACTAGACGGCAAGGCTGTACTTCAGTCTATTCTTAATTCTCTTTAGCTAAAAAACTAGGTCGATTTGGACGCAACTTATCAGAAAGTACAACTTTGGCTTCACCAATATAAGGTAAAGTTTTCCCATTTACTTTAATATTTACATAATCAATCTGCGGAAATTGAGTAAGCGTATGTGTGATTTGCTCTAATCTATCATGAATCACATGAGGCCCCATTGCACCTATGGCAGGACTAAGATCTAAAATAACCGTATTCGCTACTAGCTTAATTTTATTTATCTTAATGCGCCGATTAAAATTATTTAAAAGTCCTTTCTCGTACACACTAGGTCCCTTATGCAAATTTTCCATAACAGTACTCAGACTCAATGATGCGGAAGAATGAGCGCGTTTAACTCTAATAAGTTTAGATTTTTTATTAGAAAAACGAATAAAATAGAGATAATAATAAGGATGGGGATGCATTATTTCATCGGTAATTTGCTTAGTTATAGCTGGCGTACTCCGTAGCTTTGCTTTGATAGGCTTTAATTCACCAAGTATACTAGATGCTTTACTAGGAGTAGCTTTAATTGCAGAAATTTCGTCTAGCAATTTATCCTTAGCGCTAGCCTTAATTTCTTTTTTTATACTAGATAATTTACCAAGAATAGTGTCTGCACTAGCAGAGGAAATAGAATCACTAACTTGAGCTTTATTCTTTTTTAACTCTGTATCAAGTTTTTCCTGTGCCTGCTCTAATTCTTGATCAAAGTTATTATTTTGAGCATTGCTTTGCATAGTATCATAATGACGGCTTGCTTGATAGTCCATAAAGACAAGTATCAGAAAAATTAAAAAAATAACGGCAACAATGCGGTTAGATTTCTCTATGAAAAATAAAGGATTATTATTTTGCTCTTCTTCAGGTGGAACCATAAGCATTTACAAAATAATAATTGTTAAATTAGCTAGTACTAGTATAAGGCAAATAAACAGGTTCTAGAGAATCAGGCTTAAACTCAATAGTCGTTGCATGAAGCTTGTTTTTGATTAAGTGTTTGATATTTTTATATCTAATTTCTACTCCTGAATGAATACTTTCAGAAGCTGATATCCTTACTGGTTTTGGATTTATACTGTTCATTCTATAATACTTTATTTGTTCTTTTAACTTTTCAGATAATTTCCTGCAAGTTAAATACTCATTATAAGTAGCACGTATCTTTTGCTGAAATTCACTAGACACTTTTTTCCTCTGTGCCATATCTTTATAAGTTAGTATTTTATCATTAAGTACCTCATATATTTTCAAAGTATTATCTAATTGTTTTTGAAACAATTCAAAATATCTATTATTTATATGGTGCAAGCCTATCACAATGTTTGTCTGAGCAGAGTGAATGCTACCAATTTGACTAGCAATAATTGAACCATAAACACAAATGTCTCCTCCTACAATTACAGACCTATGTGACTGTAATGTCACATCTCCATGAGATATAATATTGGAAGTAACAATAGAACGATCAACAATAGCATCACCTAAAATAACAACATGTGAGTTATCTATATAATTTGTATGTAGAGATCCTTTTATATAAATATTACCATCTCTACCAGAGTTAATTCCTCTTTGAACAACAGCTGTTTTACCAACTCTGATTAAATTTGATTCAATAAATCCATCCACTTTCAAATCTTCACTAGCCGCTACAATTGCACCGCGTTCAATATTGCCTTTGATGTGAACACCCCCATCATAGACTAAATTACCAGAGGATATCCCTGCATTGCCCTCTATATACAGAACATGCTTAACAGAAATCACATTATCTTCAAAAGAATAAATTCCCTTCTCTGTAGCATAATATTTATTATCTTTCTCTGAAAAGAAAATATTATTACCAAGATTTAGCTTAGGATCATCTGGCTCTACAGTAGGGATAGCATTACTAAAAATATCTCGACCTTCTTCACCTTTCTGAGGTGGAATTCTTTCTGCTAGTACTGTGCCTTTTTCTATTTGTCTAAACTTATCAATATTACGAAAGTCTGCTTTGCCATCATCACCTAGATTTACTTGTTTTGTTTCTGATATAAGATGATTTATCTTGCCATTTTTTGGCAAAGTAGGTGGCTTGCCACTTGCTATAATAATTTTTTGCATGCCTCCTTCGTGAGCAGGCATTGCTTTTGCTTTTGTCAAAATCGCTTCTAAGGAAGCTGAATCAAATCCAAAAGTAATGTTATTGAATGCTAGCACTTCAAGCAAATCATCTAAACTTAAGCCCTTCAATGTCTCAAAAGGGACATTAAGATATGCCTTTAGCTTATCTTCACTAATTTCTAAATTCAAATTACTCATTGTATCTTTGGGTATCATAATATAACTATCCCCACTCTTACGCTAAAAAAAGCATAAGTATTATGGCAATACCCACAAGCATTATCGGTATATAATCTAAGATATTGTTATCTTTATCGCTTTAATCTTTATCTTTTATTTGCTGTCTTCTGCTAGACGCAATCCTGTAAACTGCCAAGATTTATCAGCTTGCCAGTAATTTCTATAAGTGGAACGTAGATGATTAGACGATGTCGCCCAAGAGCAACCCCTTAAAACCATTTGATTACACATAAACTTGGCATTATATTCACCAAATGCCCCTTCTGGAGAACGGTAACCCGGATAAGCGGTATAATTACTAGTTGTCCACTGCCATAAATGACCCATGAAATCAAGAGAGCTATCATTAAGTTTTCTTGTTGCTATTTCCCACTCCCCTTCTGTTGCTAATCGCTTATCTGCCCACTTAGCATAAGCCATTGCCTCATAATAACTAAGATGAGATACAGGTGCTAGCTTTTCTAGAGTTTGAAATCCTCCTAATGTAAACACATGATACTCTGCTCCTTTCTTTTCCCAATAAAGCGGTGCTTCTCGCCTTGTTTCTCCCATCTGAAGCCAATCCCAAGCATCTGCTAACCAATATCTAAAATCATGATAAGCTCCATCTTCTATAAAGTTCAAAAATTCACCACAGTTAACTAAGCGATTAGCAATCTTATAATCATTTAAATAAATACGATGCCTAGGCCTCTCATTATCATAACAAAATCCATCTTCGTCTTCGTATCCTATAAAAGAGACACCACCTTCAATATTTAAAAATTCAAATGGCTTAGTACAAATTTCTACTTTTTCTATAGTCTTATTA
>JABAAI010000032.1 GCA_014238825.1 Leptospirales bacterium | reverse complement strand
TAATGGGAAACTGATTCCAGAGATGACTTATCAGGTTTTTTTAGAATGGCTACATCGTATAACAGCAGCTTTACTTACGTGCTTATTTATCGCTTGGGCTATTATTGGCTTATTTCATAAAACTTTGAGAAAAAGTCATTTCAAGCTTGTAATTATCAGTCTTTCTTTACTTGTTCTGCAGATTGCTTTGGGAGCCCTTACTATTACTGAAAAATTAGATCCATATATTATAAATTCGCATCTTTTAAATGCAATATTATTTCTGAGTACCTTATTCTTCTCATTCCATAAAGCTTATTATCTTTATGTCACTAGTGCAAATAGGGCGAATAGGACGAATAAAACTAATTTGAATTCTTCCAAAATTTTAATATTGCTGAGTGGCTTATTACTTGTCTTAATTTTTCTTCAAATATTTTTAGGAGCGCGGGTAAGCTCGAATTATGCAGGAACGGCATGTAATACTTTCCCTGCTTGCTACTATAATGCTACAATAAACAAAAACAGGGATTTGACTTTTACACCAGAATATTTTCCGCCAATGATTGGAAATATAGAGAAGCATATGAGTCATCGTTATTTAGCGTATGGATTATTTATCTATCTCATTTCTTTTTTATATTTTGCTATCAGAAAAAAATATTCGAACACCATACTTCGTTTTCTATATCTATTTCTAATATTGTTCGCTATCCAAATCATTATAGGAGCGATTAGTGTTATTTTTAAAGTTCCTGTTCATCTTACAGTGCTTCATTCTTTTTTTGCGTACATAATTTATATTAGTGCATTCTGGTTTTTTTTGGAGGCAAGACTTGTCTCTTCTTGATAGAACACAAAATATCTTTCGTTTAATTAAGTTTGGCTTGGCCATTTCGATTCTTTTTACTGTAGTCCCTGGGTTTTTCATGGGACCTGCTTTGCCTTCTTGGACTTTAATTACCTGTACTCTAATCGGGACATTGTTCATTGCTTGTTCCTCATTTGCTTATAATCAAATTATTGAGCGTGATAAAGATGTCTTAATGGAAAGAACAAAAAAACGTCCTCTTATTATTGATGGCGGTTTGAGTTTAGGTCTTTCGCATGGCATTGCATCGGGGCTTCTAGGAATAGGTTTCTATATCATGTACCTAGGCTCTAATCCATTAGCGGCTTGGATTGCTCTAGCTTCATTTCTTTATTATATTTTTATTTATACAATACTTTTGAAATCAAGAACTCATTGGAATACTTTTCTTGGAGGAGTCTGTGGTTCATTAGGACCATTGATTGGGGAAGCCTCCGTAAGTGGGAGTATTAGTGAATATGGTATTATGATGTTTTTATTTCTATTTTTGTGGCAACCACCTCATTTTTGGTGTCTTGCTATTCGTTACAGGGATGATTATAAGAAGGCTACTATTCCTACTCTTACTAGTGTTAAAGGCATAGGATATAGCCTCAATCAAATTTTACTTTATCAGGGCCTTCTTTGTATTTGTATTGTTTTAAGTGTAATGCCTCCGTTTTCTCTTTTTGGACCAATATTTCTTTGGCCTTCTTTAGTTATTGGCCTTGTAGTTTTTTATTTTGCTTTCTTACTAAGGCAGAAATGGTTTAAGAATAAAGATTTTTCTTTTAGCCCTATGAGAGTCTTTTTTTTAACGATAACTCATATGATTGTATGGCATATTGCTCTAGGCTTGGATCTCTATTTCCGACTTTGGAGAGCTTAGCTTTAAGAATACTCTAATATTTGTTGCTATCTGTCGGTGGACAGATGAGCTGAATTTTAGTATTTGCTCTAGTTTTTTGCTTGCAGACTTAGTAAGTTATAATAGAATGAACTTTTATGAACTTATGCTGCGAGGAATGTGGAGAAGAACTCAGTATTCATGTCCTCTATTTAACTAATAACTTTGCTTCTGAGCAGAATAATTCATCTCAGAATAATGCTGAGATGAATGTTGATTTAAGAGAGAATCTTTACTGTCCTTATTGTGAAAAATTAGAGACCAATAACATAGAGGATGAGAGTAATACTCATATTTGTTATGACTGCGGTACTAGTTATCGCGATTATTTAAATCGTGGCTATTTAGGATGTGAATCATGCTATTTTAGCTTCTCACCCAAACTAGATCGTTTAATGGAAGATTATCATAATGTTACTCCTGGAGCTAAGGCTTTTTCTCCTAGTTATGAGGTGAGTAGCATGGCGAAGTCTCGTAGTCTTGAGCTATGTGATTATGTTCTGGCAAAAGATAATAATCAAGGAGATTATATAGAGAAATCATCAGAAAAGTTACCAGGGAATTTAAATTTTACTAAGAGCTCTAATATACTAAGTGTTCGTCTTAGAGTTGCTCGAAATATTAAAGGCTTAGCATATTTGGGCTATTTGTCAGCAGAGAAAAGGAAGGCGCTTAGTGAAAATTTACTAGCACCAAAAAACGCTCTTGCTATATATTTTTCAGATGATACAGAATTATTTTTAGAAACAAGGGATGAAGATCACTTGCGTGCTAGTTGGATTTTTGACTGGCATGGCAAAGAACATTGTGTGAATCGGCTAAAGTCTTATTATCAAAAAATAGAAATGCTTGACAAAATGTACGAATGGCAATTCCATCCAGATTATGGATTTTTAACCGCTTGTCCCGCATTGTGTGGTAAAGGGATTCGTTTATCATTCCAGCTTAGATTATCATCTCTAAGAGAAAGAGGGGAAAGGGGAGAATGGCGTAAATGGCTTGTTTCTCTACATGAGGCAGGCTATGAAATTAGAGCTTCGAGGGGAGAAGTTGTCAATACTTGCGTTAGCGGTTTTGATAGTACTTCGCTGAGTAATATTGAAAATAATGATATCTTGTCTCATAGTATGGATAGTATGCAAAGTATAGAAATATCAAATCGTCATTGGGCTTTAAACGTGTGTATAGAGGAAGAGATTAATCGGTTTTTTTCTGTTCTAGAAAATTTATCTAGAAACTTTGTCTCATGCGGTAATATTAGATAATATTAGTAAAGAGTGGTAATGAATAAGGCTATTTATCCGATATTGACTTATAAATATGTTTGATTTTACAAAACGAGCTAAACGGGTTCTTAACGAATATGCCCAGCAAGAAGCAAAACGCTTGGGAGATGATATTATTGGGACAGAGCATATACTATTGGGTCTCTTAAGGGAAGAGAATTCCGTAGCAATGAAGATACTTCGCAATCTAAAAATCAGCACTGATGAGTTAAAGGCTAAACTAGAAACGCGTTCTAAAGAGTATGGGAATACTATTTTAATTGACATTTCATCTAATCCAGATTGCTACCAAAAAATAATTGACTATGCAAAAGAAGAAGCACGTCGTTTGCGGCATAATTATGTTGGTACTGAGCATATCCTCTTAGCCCTCCTTCGTGATAATAATAACACAGCTGGAACAATACTTGCTGGTTTTAACGTAAATTATTCTGTTATTAAAGCCGAGATATTACGCATCTTAGGAGTCCCAACAGCAGGAGTTGCTGTGGGTGTTAGGCATAGTCGAGTCGAGAAATCGCGCTCACCAACATTGGATGAGTTTGCTCGAGACCTCACACAGCTTGCTGTAGAAAAAAAACTGTTGCCAGTTATTGGTCGTAATCAAGAAATTCAAAGGCTTATCCAAATACTTTGCCGTAAGACAAAAAATAATCCTGTTCTAGTTGGTGAAGCAGGAGTAGGTAAGACTGCAATAGTTGAGGGCCTTGCTGAGCGTATTATTGATCGTACAGTGCCAGATATCCTTTTTGATAAGCGAGTTATAGTTTTAGATCTTGCAAGCCTTGTCGCAGGAACAAAATATCGCGGTGAGTTTGAAGATAGATTAAAACGAATAGTGCGTGAAGTTCAAGCTTCCACTAATGTGATTATGTTTATAGATGAGCTGCATACTTTAATAGGGGCAGGAGCGGCAGAAGGAGCGATTGATGCTGCTAATATGCTTAAGCCCGCTCTCGCGCGAGGGGAAATTCAATGTATTGGAGCGACAACCTTAAATGAGTTTCGTAAATATATTGAAAAAGATACTGCCTTAGAAAGACGCTTTCAATCTATCTTAGTGAAGGAGCCTCTAGTCGAAGAGGCTGTGCTAATTCTTAAAGGTCTCAAGGAATCCTTTGGAAAATATCATAAAGTCTTTTATCCAGATGAAACGATAGAGCTTGCTGTTCATATGGTAGATCGTTATATTAATGATCGCTTCCTTCCAGATAAGGCTATCGATATTATTGATGAAGCAGGGGCATCTGCTCGCTTGTCTTATTTTTCACGCCCTACTGATATACTAAAACTTGAAGAAGGTATTGCGAAACTTGTTATAAAAAAAGATGAAATGGTGAAGTCTCAAGAATATGAAAAGGCAGCCAAGATTCGCGATCAAATTAACGATAACAAAAATAACTTAGAGAAAAAAATGAATGCTTGGCAGAGTCGCATCGCAGACCAATCAGTTGCTATTACTAAAGATGATATTTATGCTGTAATGAGTTTGTGGACTGGAATTCCATTTTCACAGATGGGAGAAAATGAAGCAGAACATTTGCTTACGATGGAAAAAAAATTAGGGGAGCGACTTATTGGTCAGGATCTTGCTATTGAAAGGGTCTCACGTGCTGTACGTCGTTCTCGTACTGGTTTGAGAGATGCTAGGAAGCCATCTGGCTCTTTTATTTTCTTAGGACCTACCGGGGTTGGTAAGACAGAGCTTGCTCGTGTTCTTGCTGACTTTCTTTTTAAGGGAGAGAAAAAATTACTACGCTTAGATATGTCTGAATATATGGAACCACATTCTGTTTCCAAACTAATTGGACCTCCTCCGGGTTATGTGGGCTATGATGATGCAGGAAGGCTTTGTGAGTTTGTGCGACAGAACCCTTATTGTGTTGTGCTGTTTGATGAGATTGAAAAGGCACATCCAGATATTTTTAATATTTTATTACAGGTACTTGATGATGCTACTCTAACAGATACGCATAGTCGCAATATTGATTTTTCTGAAGTTATTATTATTATGACTTCAAATATAGGTGCTAGAGAGATTAATAAGGGAACAATGCTTGGTTTTGGAGAAGATAAGGGTCGTAAGGAAGAGATAGAGAAGGAAAAACTTAAAGAGGAACTAAAACGTTATTTTAATCCTGAGTTCTTAAACCGTATTGATGATGTTATTAATTTTAAAACACTTGCTATAGAAGATGTGAAGAAAATAACTGAAATAATGGTGAAGCAAATCAATAAAAATATCTTTGATAAGAAATTACATCTTAGCTTAGATACTAGAGCTATTAATTATCTCGCCTTTAAAGCTTATGATGAAAAGTATGGAGTGCGTCCCTTAAGACGCACTCTACAAAAAGAAATAGAAGATAGTCTTGCAATTAGAGTCTTAGAAAGGAAAACTGTAAACCCAAGAGAGTTTTTGATCAGTGCTACTGGTGACTGTAAGTCTACAAGAGATACTGAGAAAGTAGAGCTAAAAATAACAGAAACATTCTGGAAAGATTACGAAGGAATATGCATTAAACAAGCAGAGGAGACAAAACTAAATGAAGAAAGGATGAAGGAACAGAATGTAAAGTCAAGCCATCGTCTTGTTGTCGGAAAAGGTGCACAAGGAAAGCAATCCTCAACAACGCAAGCGGCAAAATAGTCTTCATTTCTATATTTTATATTGTTGTTAGATGTTTATAATTCTTAGTTTGTTTTTTGGATCAGAAAAGGTAAAAACTCTTGGTATTTTGATTAGATGGTGTGCCTGCTTTCTTCTCGCACTTAGTCTCATTTTTATATTCTATTCATCTAAAGATGAGTTAGTGGCACAGGATGCTATTCAGGCTCCCCTATCTTCTCTCCAAAATAAAGAAAAAGAATTACCTTTGCAATATGAACAAGCATTATATTTTTATTTAAATGGTAATTTTGAAAGTGCTCTTATAACTATTCGTTCTATCTTTGAGGAGTATAAAAATAATTTGAGTATTCGTTTACTTGCGGCAAGTATTTATACAGCTCAAGCTAAATATGATAATGCTTTTGCTCATATAAAAATTGCCAAGTCTTTGTATCCCAGACGTGTTGAGCCTATTTTTATCCAAATCAAAATTTTACAAGAGCAAAAAAAATCTTATGAGGCTATTGCCTTAGCTAAAAGGGCAATGAGATTTAACTTAACTATCAAAGAAAAAGTAGGTTTAGATTTAAGCATCGTTGCTAGTTACTATAAGCTCGGTAATTATAAGAAGGCTCGTACGCAGCTAGAAAAAATATTTGAATCTAGTCCACAGAATTACTATGCCTTTTACTTGGATGGCTTGATATTTCTCAAACAAGAGCGCTATGATTTGGCAGAGTTTCGTTTGCAAAATGCTATAGCCCTTAAACCTAAAGATAAGAGAGATTTAAAACTACTCTATAATAACTTGGCTTTTGCTTTAGAAAAAAGTGGAGAGCTATTTGCAAAAGAAGGGAGTACCAAGATGGCAAAGCAAAGATATCAAGAGGCAAAAAAGTATTATAGTTATGCAAATAAGCTTGCGCCTAATAATAAAATAATTCGTGCCAATTATGAACGCATCGAGCGTAGATAGATGAAAACAGCATTATCATCGCCTCGATTAAGAATTGGGATTGAAACCTTGGGGTGTCGTCTTAATCAATATGAATCTGATGGGATTATTCAACGTTTTGTAGCTAGTGGTTCTTATCTAGCATGTCAATGTGATGATGGACCAGACATCGCTATTATCAATACCTGCACGGTTACAGAACAAGCGGATAAGCGAAATCGTGATTTAGTAAAGAGAATTCTCAAAAAAAATCCAAAATGTAAAATTATAATAACAGGTTGTTATGCGCAAACTAATCCGGATAAAATTAATCTCGAAGGAGTTGCTGCTATCATTGGTAATGACAAGAAGTCTTCTTTATTTGAAATTATACATGAGAAAATTTTGGCATCTAAATTAAGTGGTAGCACGGGTTTAGATAATTTAAATTATATAGAACACAAGTCGCTTGAAACAATACAAACAGGAAAACTATTTTATGGTAAGCGTCCTATTCTAAATGAACCATTTGCTTATGGTAAGGTAAAGCCATATAATCGTGTTCGTGCTTATATTAAAATTCAAGATGGTTGTAATAAAAAATGTACTTATTGTAAAATTCCTATGGCAAGAGGCAAAGGTGTCTCACGTCCAGTGGCCGATATTTTAGAGCATGTTGAATTCTTAGAAGATGAAGGAGTCCCAGAGATCATACTTACTGGTGTGAATTTAGGTTGGTACCGTGATCGCAAAGAGAATGTTTTTTTTGTTCATTTATTAGAGAAAATATTAACTAGATTAAAAAATACTCGCTTACGTCTTTCTAGCATTGAGCCCAGTGATGTTGATAGGCCACTAGCCGAACTCAGTCTCCATCCACAATTTTGTAATTTTTTACATGTCCCTTTGCAGAGTGCTTCTAAAAAAATTTTATTTGCAATGCGAAGAAGCTATAGTCCATACAGCTTTCAGAAAAGGATAGAACTCGTTCGTAGTATAAATTCAAAAATATTTTTGGGCACAGATATTATTATAGGTTTCCCAGGTGAGACAGAAGAAGACTTTAGTGAAAGTTTGAATTTCTATAGAGAGCTATGCTTTGCAGGTATCCATGCTTTTAAATATTCGTCACGCCAAGGAGCTCCTGCTAGTAATTTTCCAAATCAAGTCCCGATTTTTATTATTAAAAAGAGGATGAAAGTATTGCAAGCTCTTAGAAAAGAACTCTGGTCAATATATGCTAAAAAGCAACAAGGAGAAAATAGGAATGCCATCATAGAATCTATAAATACTGGAGAGGAGGGGGATACTTTCGAAGCTATTAGTGATGATAACTTGCGTCTTTGTGTTAAGCTGGATCCTAAGCTTAGTTCTAAGCTAAACTTAAAGAATGGCCAGTATGTCAAGCTCGTACTTGGAGCAGAGCTAGTTGATCTTGACTCTAGTGGAAAGCAGAAGATAGTAGCGTCTTTGATTTGAGGATCAGCTTAGCAAGTCTAATAAGCTAGGCATAAGTCAATTTACTATCGCCAGAGATATAAGTTCCTATTTCCTCGCCATCTAGTAATTTATTTAGATTATCCTTTTGAAATATATCAAAGACAGTAATAGGCTTTTTGTTTTCCATGCAAAGAGTGAGAGCAGTTAGATCCATAATTTTTAGATTAGCTTTTATTGCTTCCATATATGATATTTCTTTTAGTCGCCTTGCATCTTTATTTTTATTGGGATCTGAGTCATAGACGCCATCAACCTTGGTGGCCTTTACAATAATTTCGCAATCCATATCAATTGCTCGCAGAGCAGCAGTTGTGTCTGTCGTGAAATAAGGATTGCCTATCCCTGCAGCAAAGATAACGATACGTTTTTTTTCTAAGTGACGCATCGCCCGTCGTCGCACATAATTCTCTGCTACATTTTGAACTGAAATTGCAGAAAGTACTCGGGTTATCATTCCATTTTTTTCGCAAGCTTCTTGCAAGGCTAGTGCATTTATAATTGTTGCGAGCATTCCCATATAATCAGCAGTAGCTCTTTCCATGCCATATTTAGAGGCTTCTTCTCCGCGTAATATATTTCCTCCACCGATGACAACAGCGAGTTCTATAGAATGTTTGTGAAAGAGTGCTATCTGTTTAGAAATTTTAGCTATATTCGTGTAGTCTATGCCAGAGCTACCAAAGACTTCTCCTGAGAGTTTTAATAATACCCGTTTATATGGGAATAGGCATTCTTTACTTTTTGTTTCAGCAATATTACTTGGAGAAGACATCACTGAACCTGATAGCGCTCAAAACGGGCAACCGTAATATTTTCACCAAATTTAGAAATATATTGTTTGATAAAATCTTTTATAAGTACTTTATCATCCTTGATATAAGACTGTTCAAGTAGACAGTTCTCAGAACAAAACTTTTTTAGTTTTCCCTCAACATAGGCCACCTTATGGGCTCCCTTATTATTTTTTTCAGCTTCGTCTTCATAAAATTGTCTTTCTTTTTCAACGATACTTTGATCTAGATCTTCTTGTGTTATAGCGACTGGAGCTGTAGCTGCGATTTGCATACTTAGCTCATTTCCCAAATTACCAAAATCCTCATTGCGTGCAACAAAGTCAGTCTCACAGTTAATTTGTAAAATAACTCCAATATTGCCGTAACCATGGATATAGGAAAAAACTCGACCTACGGCTGTTTCGCGTCCCATCCGTTTAGTCGCTTTTACTAGACCTTTCTTGCGCAAATATTCTATAGATTTTTCAATATCATTGTTGTTATCATTAAGTGCCTTTTTGCAGTCCATCATACCGGCACCACTTATGCTTCTTAGTTTTTTTATATGTTCAGCCTTCGACATAAATTATTATTTATTAGTACTTTTGGTTTTAGATACTTTCTTTTTAATTTTTATTTTATTGATAGTTTCTATTTTTTTCTCTTTTACAAGTGGTAAGACCTTAGGTGTTTGCTCTATAGGTTTTGCTTGACTAGCATCGGGGCTAGTAGCTTC
>JABAAI010000031.1 GCA_014238825.1 Leptospirales bacterium | reverse complement strand
AAGCTTCTCTTTTAGTTTATAAACCATCTCGCCTTTTTTAACTAAAAAAATTTTATGCCCACTAGCGGGAGCATCATGTAAAGAAAACGACTGTGAAATAAAATACTTATCCCCTTCCCGACATGCAGAAAAAAGACTAGCTAATGAAATACTGACAGCAACTATAATTACAAAATTATAATTAAATTTTAACAATTTCATATATAATTAGAAAAAGCTCTATAATATTTTTGATTTTTTTTTGAAAAATTTTGAAAACAAATTAGGAAGAGCTTAGATAAAATAAGCACAAGCTTCTCAACTTGTGCTTATTTTCAATTAATATTCTCTTCCATCTGGAGTAGTATTATTTTATTCTTCACCTGACGGTTCATCTGCTATTTCTTTAACTTCTTCTTCTCCACCTAGCTTTTCCAATTCGGTGGCAGCAACAGCTGCTACAGGATTAGCTGTTTCTGCTAATTTTTCTAATTCTTTTCTATCACCCTTGATAATAGCATTTTCTAAATCGATAGCATTTCTCACTACATGCATGTCATCATTCACATCAGCATTAGCAGAAATCCAACCTCTAAAATAAGTCCCCTTTTTATAACCACCCTTGACATAGTACCAAACTCCATCTTGCTTTGTTTTTAATTCTTTTATAACAAAAGCTACAGAAGCCGGTTTAAATTTATCAGCACTGCTACTACGTGCAGAAGTAACACCAGGACGAATCTTTAATTCCAAAGAGGAACTATTAGAAACGAAGACTTTTTCTGCTAAGTATTCCGCTTTAGCATAACCTAGAGAATCATCAGAAAGCTTTAACTTAAGCCAACCAGCTAATTTAATCTTTTCTGGTACTATATATAATTTTTCTCCCTTTCTCACAAAGCCAACTCTATTATTATCATTAGGATTAGCTCTCAAGCTAAAACTTAGAGAAGCAAAACTAGCTTTTTCTTTCTTACAAGCAGAAAATATAAAAGATAAGGAAAGGCATCCCAAAATAACAATTAAAAATAAAATTTTAGAATTCTTATTAGAAAGCCTAGCTTTTGAAACATTTTTAAACATCATAAAATTTACCCCTTAAAGACCACTAAAATCATGGTACAATAGTTAATATAAATAAATAAGGTATATTTGAGTCAATAAAAAATTATATCTTCTTATAAATTGTGAGATGCTACCTTCTTTGCATTTATTTACCTATACAAAACATCGAAAAAATCCGTCCTAGAACTTCTTCGTTGTCTATAGGTACACTAAGAGCACCTATTTCCTGAAGACATTCATCCAAATCTAAGGCGATTATCTCATCTGGTGCCCTTGCCTTATTTAGTGTGAATATTTGCTTTAATTTTTCTTGCGCCCGTCTAAGATGATTGCGATGCCTCTCCTCTAAGAGAATAGCATTTTCAAAATCACTATTCGCACTAGATATTGCGGCTATCTCTTTTTCTATAATTTTCAGCCCTTGCTTAGTTTTACAAGACACAGAGATTGGCTTTTTTAAATGTTTCAGGTGTAATTTTGCACTCGGCAAATCAGACTTATTAACTATTTCCAAGTGAGGAATGTTTGTTTCTAGGGCTAGGTCCATTTGATAAGCATCCCTTGCCCCATCATAGACATGTAAGATCAGCTGACTTTTTTGAGCTACTTTCTTGGCTAGTCTTATACCTTCTTTTTCGATAGAATTAATGGAATTACTCAAGTGACTAGTATTATCGAGAAAGCGCAAGCCAGCCGTATCAAGCAAACGGATAGTCCTACCGAAAAGCTGTATTTTCTCACTCAGATAATCACGTGTCGTCCCAGCCTCAGAAGAAACAATACTACGATCCAAACCCAAAAGACAGTTAAAGAGAGAAGACTTGCCTGCATTTGCTAAACCGACAATAGCGACTTGAAAATCAGAGCGTAAATACTCTGATTGCTTCGCTTTATCTAGGACCTTTGCTATAGTATTTTGAAGCTCTGATATCTTTTCATCCCTGATTTTATAAACATAAGAGAGTTCTGCATCGTCATCTAAGTCGAAATCTATTCCTGCTTCTATTTCCGCCTTAAGATAGAGAATATCTGAGCGTAATTTAGCACTGAGCCTCTTGAGTTCTCCCTCAAAATTTCTTTGACTAGCCATCAGTTCCCAGTCGCTTTTAGCACGAATTATGCTATTAACAGCCTCAGCCTGACTTAGGTCTAGCTTCCCATTCAAATAGGCACGCTTTGTAAATTCACCCGCACGAGCAAGGCGAGTTCCATCATTATCCAAAATGCTAGCAAGCATTTTACGAAGAATAAGTGGATTGCCATGCAAAAATAACTCTACGAGTTCTTCTCCAGTATATGAATAAGGCTTTCTATAGTAAACAGCTAGACCTGTATCTAATCTATGGCAAGTAATACCTGAGACAGTAGTGTTTCTTTCAATAAAATCACATAAGAGCATCTGGCGCGGATTACTCTGAAAAGTTTTTTTTGAAGTTGTTTTTAGTTTACAATTTCTTTCTAAGATAGAAAGCACTTGCTCACCAGAAATGCGAATGATCCCGATAGCTGAAGTAGCACCCTCGTTGTGAGCGGAACTAGTTGCTATTGCAACAATAGTTTCGCTAGAATAATCAAGCACAAGCCAAAAACACTGCTCTATTCATGAAACATTTTATCAATATAAGATTTAAAACTTAGCAAGATAACACTTTCAGTCCTTCTTATCGTCTTCTAAGTCCCTTTCTTCACCATCTGTAACAACATCATCTAATACATCACTCTCATCTGTAGCGTCTAATGAAACAATACTATCTGAAGAGACTTCAGTATCTGAAGACTCTTCGTCAGCTTTAGCGATAGATGGCTTATCAGAATCATCTTCATCTTCGAGATTATCTTCAGATCGGTCATTGCCATCATCTGTAGTACCATTATTATCATCATAATATTCTTCATCATAATCCTTTTGATTACCGGCTGAATCTTCTTCATAATCATCATCTTCATCTTCATAAGGCAAAATTTTTACTCTTTTATAAACACCACTACCAATCGATTCCGTATAGACATCTTTATCTTTCTCAAGAGCAAGATGAACGATACGTCTCTCATAAGGACTCATATAACTCAACGTTACGCCTCTCCCTTCGTTACATACTTTATCTGCCATTTTTTCACAAATAGCTTCTATGCTAATCTTACGCTTCTTACGATAATCAGAGACTTCAAGAATAATACGATTTTTACCATGTCGTGTCCACTTACTAACAAGAAGATTCAAAATAAACTGTAAAGAATCAAGACCACGACCATGCCTACCTATTATTTTTGCTGATTGTGGTGACTCCAAATAAAAATACATATTACCTTCTTTCTCCTGTATATCTACTAAAGAAGCTTCTATCTTTAATTTATACAAGATGGTATGAAGAATACCACGAGCGATAACCTCCTGAGACAAGTTTTCATTACGAGGTTTAACCCTTAAGACTACTGATTGACTCTTAAAGAGTCGCTTCAAACCACTTCCTCCAGTTACAGTTTCACAATTAATCTCACTTGCATCTACTTGCAGTAAATTTAAAGACATCTCCTCTGCTTCTTTCTTAGAGGCAGCTTCACACTCAAGTATATAATCAATCATTTTTATCTCCTTAAAATCTATTTAATTTTTACTTAATCTTTTTGCCCCAGTTATATTAAATCTCTTATTCATTTTTAAATAATTTTGGCACTAACTGCCATGCAATTGAAATGAAATTCTGAATAGTCCAATAGAGGGTAACACCACTTGGAATTTGCCAGAAAAAGAAAAGCATTAGCAAAGGCATAAAGTACATCATCATCTTTTGCTGAGAATCTGTTGTCACAGTAGTATAGCGCTGGTAGAGTATTTGAGAACCTACCATAAGCAAAGGCAAAAGATTTAAATTTATATTTAAGTGCGGAATCACCCAAACAGTATCTGGACGGGATAAATCTGTCATCCACAAAATAAAAGGGCTATGCCATAATTCTATCGAAGAAGAAAAGGCACTATAGAGGGCGACAAAAACCGGCATTTGAATTAAGACAGGTAAACAGCCCGTAGCAGGGTTATAATTATGCTTTTTGAATAATTGCATAATATGTTTCTGTTTTTCTTTAGGGTTTTTCGCATATTTTTCATTAATGGCATCCATATCGGGCTTTAGTAGCGACATCTTACGCATACCTTTGAATTGCATTTGGTTGAGTGGGAATGTTATTAGCTTGAAAATCAAGGCAATAAGAATAATACACCAACCATAATTACCAATATAAAGATATAACCAGCGCATAACGCCAATTATAATATCACTAATACCAGAGAAAAATGCCGTGTAGCTTGAATAGTAAAGACTATCTTCTGCTTCTGGATTAGCTTCGCTTCTAGCAAAGGCTGCATCCATCAATGCTGAATTATTAAAAGCATGCCTATCATTGGAACGCACCCCCAAAAACACTTTGTTATCGATAATCAGTGCATCCCTACGTTCATTTTGTAGCTTTTGGATTCGCCAACGATTTCCATTATCAGCAGTTAATAGCTCGCCTGTCTCAGGGTTGAGAAGCGTGTTTGGACTACCAATATCTAAGCGACCACTTTGGCGGGGACCAAGCTGAAAATCCAGAAAAACAGCTGTCATCGCTTCCCCATTAGAAAAAGTACTTTCATTTTTATAGATAAAACCATCTGGCTTTTGTAATTTGTTATTTTGAGGAGTCATAAACTCATTATATGCTAAAAAATAACGGCTATGGCTGCCCATAAACGAAAGCGTATTTGGATGATCAATATAAGAAGAATAACTACCATCCATATCAAGAGAAGTACAAGCAAAAGGAAAGCCACAGCCACCACCACTGCCTTGGTATTGATTGGCTCTTTTTTTGAGATCATCATTATAATAGAAGAATCTACCAAAATTATCTAATGTTGAAGGTTGTTGTCCATCAGGAAGAGAAGGTCCTAAATCACCGAAAGTCTTATAAAAAAGAGAACCCTGATATGTTTTCCCATTAGACTTGAAACTCAAGTTTATAGGACGATTTTCTAAATTTCGTAAAATTGTTATTTGGCGAAAGTAGTTCTCCTTTTCATAGAAACGATAGATCTTGTCAAGTTTCAGCCTTTTACCACGAAAACTAAGATTAAGATCATAGGACAACTCCCTGACACCGAGATCATCATTGTGTTTTGATCTACCTGCTCGGAAGGCAGCCTTATTAAGAAGTGGTTTGCCTAACTGTTCCTTGTGATCTCCTGAGTAATAAATATGAAATTGAAAATCAAAGCCCTCACCACGACTCACTTCCAAGACTTTATATTTTTTCTCAATAGCATCTTGGCTTTTAGTAAAAACTTTTTCTGGAATGAAAAAATCAGCATAACTTTTTAGATAAAGCTTTTGAATGCGGGCCCCGCGAGATGAAAGAACAAAATGATATCTATCGGTATCTATAATTTGTTGATATCTTGGATTAAATACACTTGACTTAGGCAAAGCACGAAACCTGAAATCATGAGAACTACTAAGCGTTGTTTTCTTAACAGGACTGGTGCTTTGCTCTTTGCTCGCGTCAGATACTGTCTTCTCATTGCCACTACTCTCTGCAGACTTAGTTTTATCTTTATCAGATGGCTTATCTCCAAAAAAGTACTGCATCCCAAAGGCACCCAAGAGAGCAATCAGTAGAATCGGAAGTATGTTTGAGAAAGGCTTACGGGCTTGATATTTATTTTCCATAGTTATTTATTTCCTAGTTAAGCTTACTTGACTTGCTTTTTGGTCTCACTACCTTTATTCTATGAAGGGCTGGTACTGGTTCGTCATTGAATCCTTCAAATAAAGGCTGACAACGAAAAATCCTATAAATAGTCTTGAGACTGGCCTTAACTAGTCCATAGTGAATAAAGCATTGCCGTGAATATTCTGAACAGCTAGGATAAAAACGGCATGATGCCCCGAAAATTGGACTTAAAGAGTGCTGATAGAAATCTAGCATTCTAAGTATAAAGGAACGAAGCCACTTAGAAAGACTTAGCATGATGATTGCACTCCAGCTCTTTTTAGGAGCTTAGTAATTGAATTAACACGCTCTGAAATACTTAGTTCTACAAACTCTTTTTTAGGGAAAAGAGCAATAAGACTCCCGTAAATTGGCGCAAACTGAGTCTTACGCAAAGCTTCTCTACATATCCGTTTATATCTATTACGTAAAACTGCATTACCCATTTTATGACCGACACAGAAGGTCCACTGGCTTGCTTTTGTTGATTTTACTTGACCATTATGATGCTGAAGTTCTACATCTTGATATCGATATTGCTTACTCCTATTAGTCTCGCAACTATTCTTAATATGGAGTAGCTCATTCCAGCTAAGTATTTTCAAAGAAATATCCCTACTACTAAAGAAAGTACCATACCTAAAAAGTCTCTCAAATTTATTTTTCCCTTTAAGAGCTGTATAGACCAATGTTCTATCCAAAGTGTTCTATTCAATATGAAAATCAATATAAATAATCAAGAACGGATATCAATTATTTTCTAAATTTGAGATCTGATACCGTTAAAACACTACGTCCCTTCTTTCTACGCCGTGCCAAAACCTTCATGCCATTAGCAGTAGCCATCCGTGAGCGAAATCCATGCTTTCGAGCTCGCTTACACTTACTTGGTTGATACGTTCTTTTCATTGTATAGCATGGGAAATTAAAGATGACATTACGTCAACTTTAATTTTATTTTTCATAAAAAATAATTTAAATAATTTTACATGACAATCTATTTCTCTTTTATTGTATGGTCTTATCTAAGCTTTGCTTAGCTTTTTGAAATATGGTTAGTTTTTTTGACATTATTAAAAAAGTAGGAGCAATTTTTGTTATTTTGGTCCTAATCGTGATGATGGGTCTTATCTTCTCCAGTCAGCCCATAGATGAAATCACCAGCACAATAATGGGAAAACTTTCAGCAGGCAGCTTTGCTGGTGAAACTATTTCCCAACAAGAATATTCTATATATGCTAGTAATTGTAAACAAAAAGCTGGTAAAAAGCTAGGTCCAGAATCCAAGACTTATATCGAATATTGTATCAATAATAGCATGAAACAGACGTTTAGTCTGGCGTCTTTAGGACGGCGCTTAGGATTAGAATCAAATATTGAGCTTGCAAAACGTGATTTATGGGATGATGCCAATCAAGAATATGAAAACCAAAGTGGCATTGCAGAAGAGGATAAGCTTTCAATAAACGAAATATACCGTTTTAGCATGAGTAACTACCCCATAGATGTACGGTTACGCCAGGATATAGCATCAGAGACATATAATATGCTGAAAACACCCCTGCCTAATTTAATAGGAAATAAGCAATGGGAATCTGCCCTAGACGGTGTTACGGTGGAACTACGTCTTATCTCTTATAACGATTGGACAATAATGCAAGCCCAAATGAAAGCTACAAAAGTTACAGATGATGAAATATTAGTAGAGTTTCAAAAAAATCAATTAGGGCTTAGCCCTAAAAAAAGTGGGAAATCACTCTCGCAGGCTATCTCTAAAATCAAGAAGAAACCAACAGAGGCACAAAAACAACGAATTAGCCAGCAACTTAAGTTTAAAAAAGCCCAAGAAGCAAAGGAAAGAATCAAATCTCAGTTAGATAATTTAAATGCTTTATCTTATCAAAAAGGAAGCAAAGCTGGCCTAAACCTCGAGAAAATTGCTAAAATATCAGCCCTATCAATTTTATCACTTGGCAGGATAGCCTTTAGTGACTTGGACAGCATTCAAGTTGAACAATCTAAAATAAATCTTGCTAATATTCAGTTTTTAAAAGAAATTAAAAAAAATACTAATAAAGCAGTCTTAATTGGTCCCATTAAAAATGGTCCCAACAGCGTTTATGCTGAGGTTTCCAAGCTTAAAGTCTCTAAAAGCCCTCATTTGGCAGGACTTCTTAGTAATAAAAAATCCACAGTATCAGGAAAAGAAACGATAAAAACAAGCTATCAAAAAACAGATGATAAGGATCTAAGTCGCAAGTATCTTTTTTATATCATAGAAGAAGAAAGCAAGAGAAACAACTTCAAAGTAAATCACCCAAATTAAAAGGGCTTAGGGTTTAGGATATTTAGTCTTTTCTATGAGCCATACTATAAAAACAGAGCAGATATACAAAAAGAGTAATAAGCCAGAAAGTATAATTTGGCTTAGTGGGTCTGGTGGTGTTAAGACGGCAGTTAGAATTAAAACTACTAAAACAAGAAACTTCCATTTTCTTTTATGCCACTCTACAGAAAGAATACCGATCCAGCCTAGAAATATAACGATCAATGGCATCTGAAACATTAAACCAGAGCCAATATGAAGTAAAAATAAAAAAGAGTAGTATTTTTCAACTGTAGTTTGCGGGGAAACACCACGTATTAAGGTATCTTCAAATAAAAATTTTAGTGCCAAAGGGAAAATATAAAACCAAGCGACTGCCATGCCAGCCCAAAACAAGCAGGCAGAACTAGCCATCGCTAAATGTCCCAACCATGCTATTCGAGAACTAAGGGCGGGTGTAACGAAGCGCCATAAAAGACTAAGACAAATTGGCAGGGAAAGACTAATTCCTAAGGTAATGCTAATTTTGATAAGGACTTCTATGCTACCATATACATTTTGAAGTAGAAGTTTTTCACTACTTAGATTTAAATAAGGCTCAATTAGAAAGCTATGAATATGAGAGCTAAAAATAAAAGATAGAATACTAAGCCCGATTATAGTAAAAACTACAGATATTAAACGCCAACGCAGCTCTTCTAGATGATCTCCTAAACTAAGGTAGTCTTTTTGATGTTTTTTTGGAATACCTTTTCGAGAGCTTTTTTTGCTAACAGATTTATCAATAAACTTACTACTAGCTGATCTTTTGGGACGATAAATAGCACTCTTGACCAGTCTTGTGCTTTTTTTTGTGCTACTAGTCGTTTGTTTATTTTTGGGAGGCATTTTATAATGCTAAATACAGCTAAGCTATGTACTTATAATATGATGAGCAATGGACTAAGCAAGGTCTTTGTTAAGGATAAATATACCACACAACCCAAACAATAAGTGCATAAGCAAAGTAAGCTAGTTCTTATTGTTTTCCCTTAGCTAGATTTTTTGTTTTTTTGAGCTTTTTTAGGAGTTTTAACACTCTTTCTTTTTTTTATGGGACTAGCAATGCTTCCCCCATCGTTCAAGCTATTCTCATTATATTCTAAATTTATATCTTCTCTGGCATTGGTCAAAGAACGTTTAAACTCCCTAATTCCGCCTCCTAGATCTCGCGCCAACTGAGGAATTTTACGACCTCCAAATATAATAAGTGCTACACTAAGGATTATTAGAATTTCTGTTATTCCGATACTGCTAAACATAATATGCTCTCTCCGGTCAACGATATTATCCTAGTTAGAAAAAGCAAGCAAATTTATATAGATAAAACTATAAATACTGTCCTATATCATAAAAAAAGCTTGCCTCTAAAAAGCTCTAAATTTATGGTCGAAAAAGCATAAGAAGTGATTTTGTGAGTAAAGTATGGCTATTGTAAAAACTGGTTCGGAAATAACAAATAGCAGAATCGGAGAAAATTCATATTTCACGGGTCGCTTTTATATCAATGGTTCCCTAAAAATAGATGGGAAATATGAGGGACAAT
>JABAAI010000030.1 GCA_014238825.1 Leptospirales bacterium | reverse complement strand
CGCCACCTCCATGTGGCGGAGTCGATAGCAAGCGTGGGGTTTGTCTGTTTTTAATGAATGGCTTTTCTAAATTTGCAAGAAGTTCTAAATTTTGAAAGCGAGAGTCAATCTGTACTAGCGAGCGATTTTTGTAAATTTGCAAGGTGTGGCGGAGTCGATAGCAAGCGGGAGGTTATTTGGTTTTAATGAATGGCTTTTCTAAATTTGCAAGTTTTTCTAAATTTTGAAAGCGGGAATCAATCTGTACTAGCGAGCGATTTTTGTAAGCACGGGCTATAACTGAGTAGAGATTAATCTGCTAAAGCAGATTAACTTTCGATGAGAGGCGGGCTGGATTATGTCGCATTAGAAAACGGCTTTTGCAAGCTTGCAAGGGGGAGCGGAGTTGATAGCAAGCGTGAGTTTGTTTTTTTTAGCGAAGGGTTTTTGTAAAGAAGATTATTTAAGAAAATTCTATTCGATTTTTTTTGTGATTTAATAACAAATTTGTGTTTTTGTATTTTCATCGTGAATTAATTTGCTTTAGAACGCTGTCTCATACAACGAAGCTAGTAATTTACTCTACTATCTTGAAGAAAAATCCCAAACAAAGTAAAAGTAAATGGGAATATCCTGATTTCCTTGTGGCAGCACACAGGGGCTGGAGTGGAGCCTACCCTGAAAATACATTACTCGCGATTGAAAAAGCAATTACACTCGGATGTGATATGATAGAGTTTGATATAAACCTCAGCTCTGATAGAAAGCCCGTTGTATTTCATGATGCAAAACTAGAACGCACCACAAACGGAACGGGAAAACTAGCAGATTATAGCTATGAAAAGTTAGCTGAATTAGATGCAGGAAGCTGGTTTGATCCCCAGTACAAATCTCTAAAAATACCCTCTTTAGCTGAAGTCTTTGCTCTCCCCAAGTCAAAAACAATTTATAATATTGAAATTAAACTCCATTCATGGGAAAAAGATGAAAAACAAGATAATATTGAATACCAATTAATACGCTCTATTAAAAAATATAAACTAGAACAGCAGAGTTTAATTTCTTCATTTCAATGGGACTTTTTAACTAGGATACACAAGCAAGCACCTGAATTAAACACAGCCCTTTTGTATAAACAGAATCTTGGAAATCTCGAGAGCTCTTTTAAAATCCCAGATCTCTATAGCAAAAGCATCGCCACTCTCCAGCTAGAAAAATTAAAAGAAAAATATCATTGCTCTACTATCTGCGTTAATTTTTATGATTTAAATCATAGCTTTGTAGAACGATGCCATAAGCTAGGACTAAAAGTGATTACTTACACTATCGATGAGT
Source organism: Leptospirales bacterium (assembly GCA_014238825.1). Lineage (GTDB taxonomy): Bacteria > Spirochaetota > Leptospiria > Leptospirales > Leptonemataceae > JABAAI01. The sequence continues at coordinate 8,507 of JABAAI010000030.1, read as the reverse complement.
ATGCAGAAATGGAAAAATATCTCAATATGAACGTTGATGGGATTATTAGCAATTATCCAGACAGGCTTTTAAAATGCCGTGATGCCCATAAAAAAAAGACCCTATTATGAAAACAGAAGATAGCCCCTCCAACAAAACAAAGCCTTTCAAAGCAGAAGATAGCTTAAAAGATATTGTCGCCCTTAGTAAGAGGCGTGGCTTCGTTTTCCCTGGTTCGGATATTTATGGAGGACTAGCGAATACTTTTGATTATGGTCCATACGGTGTGGAGCTACTAAGAAATATCAAAAATGAATGGTGGCGTACATTTGTTCACTCTCGAGATGATATCGTAGGCTTAGATAGCTCAATCATGCTACATTCAGCGGTCTGGGAGGCCAGTGGTCATCTCAAGTCATTTAACGACCCACTCATAGATTGTAAAAACTGTCGTGCTCGTCTAAGAGCCGACCAATATCTAGAAGAAAAACACAAAATAAGTACTATAGATTTTGATCTAGAGCAGATTAAAGAAATTTTTAGGCAAAAGGCAAGTGAATTCTCATGCCCACAATGTGGCAATAAAAACACCTTCACAGAACCACGCCAATTCAACCTAATGTTTGCGACAAAAATGGGTTCTCTTAAAGACACAGAAGAGATGGTCTACCTCCGCCCTGAAACAGCCCAAGGAATATTTATAAATTTTCGTAATATAGTAGATAGCTCTAGAGTCAAGGTCCCTTTTGGCATAGCACAAATTGGTAAAAGTTTCCGTAATGAAATTATTGCTCGACAATTTGTTTTTAGAACACGGGAGTTTGAACAACTTGAGCTGGAATTCTTTTGTGTACCGGGAAGCCAAAAGGAGTGGTTTGACTATTGGTTAGACTTTTGTAGCCAATGGCTTTATAGCCTAGGGATCAGCAAGGAAAACTTACGATCTAGACAGCATGAAACAAAAGAACTTAGTTTCTATTCTGATAATACAGTAGACATAGAATATAATTTCCCCTTTGGCTGGGGTGAATTATGGGGCATTGCCTCACGCACTGATTATGATCTCAAACAACACTCCAAACATAGCAAGAAAAATCTCATGTATTTTGATGCAGCAAGAAACGAAAGTTACCTACCTTATGTGATAGAACCCGCCCTAGGGCTAAACAGACTCTTCCTTTGCATTCTTGCTGACAGCTACCGTATAGAAAAGCCTAATACCAAAGAACAAAGAATATACCTTAAATTAGATTCTCGACTAGCCCCGATCAAAGCAGGTATTTTCCCACTCCAAAAAAAGGATGGTCTTCTTGAAATAGCTCAGAAAATATATAAAGAACTCGCTAAAAACTTCACAGTTGACCTAGATCAAAATGGCTCAATAGGAAAACGTTATTACAGACAAGATGAATTGGGAACGCCATTTTGCTTCACTGTAGATTATCAAAGCAAAACTGATAATACACTTACAGTCCGCTATCGTGACGATTTACGACAAGAACGCATTAATATAGATAGAGTCTCAGATTTTCTAAGAGATAATCTAGCTAATGGTTAAATTTAAATATTTTTTTCTTGAAGTTTTATTGCAATTTTATATAATCAAAACTCATGTTTTGCTTGCTTTTTTTCGACTATTAATGATAGCATGACATGCTATTTTAATTATACTTAACTAATGACAATTCTTAAAACAATATCAACAGATAAAAAACAAGGCGTTTACCAATCATTACCGCGCGGTGGTTACTTAATAGAAACCTCTGTTGGCTACATGCAGGTGGGCTCTCCTCCCGAGACCATCAAAGATACAATGCGATTCGAACGTAGCACGCCACAAATTTTTATTCTCCCAAAACATTTTTTTGATGTACACAAAGGAATATCTGTAGCAGAACTAGAATTCCCAATCTATTATAATCATTTCCTAAGACAGAAAAAAACCTACATCGTGTGTGCTCCTGAGCAACGTGAGCAGTTAATCATCGTCCTAAGAGAATCTATCTTTGGACCAGAAAAGATTAACTTACATTCAGAATATATCAACGGAGAAGCCACTCGTGGCTATCCAAATATGAAAGCTGAGATGGAGTATTTTAGGGGTGATAGGACCTTGCACAATCTGGTGCAGTTTGTGATATTCAAGGACAACATTGTAAAATTCAATAAAGTAACAATTACGAAAACAAAGAATGATGATTTTTTAATCGATGATGAAGATTGGAATACCACTTTTAAACTGCCAGGTGAAGTAGGCTTTCGCATCATTCAAGATACTGGAAAGGCCCCCAGTGAACCATATAAACCACCTCTGATAGGAATAACATGTCTTGGTCCCAGCCATGGTTTTGATGTAGAAGATAATACCAGTGGCTTCTTGCTTTGGATCCATAGAAATGGTGTTATGGTAGATCCACCGGTAAACTCTACAGAATGGTTAACGGAATCCAACGTAAATCCAACACTCATAAATAGCATCATCCTCACCCATACTCATGCAGATCATGATGCAGGAACTTTCCAGAAGATTCTTGAGGGAAATCGTATCACTATTTATTCAACAGAAACAGTGATGCACTCCTTTATAAAAAAATACAATGCCCTCACCCAAATCCCTATCAAAGAGCTATATTCACTCTTTGACTTTGTACCGATTATTATTGGTCGGGTTACTATTATTAATACAGCAGAGTTTAACTTTTTCTATGCCTTACATTCAATACCAAGTCTAGGCTTTAGCTTTAACTATCAGAAGCAATCATTTGTCTACTCCTCTGACCATCTAAACGATACTAGTAAATTCAAAGAATTATTGGAACTTGGTGTACTTAATAAAAGTCGTTATGAAGACCTGATGAATTTCCCTTGGTACTCTAATATAATTTATCATGAAGCAGGGATCCCACCACTTCATACCCGAATAGAATACTTACAAACCCTCCCTAAGGAGATTCAGAAAAAAATGACTGTTTACCATCTTGCGCGTCGTGATATGCCTGAAAATACCGATCTAACACTGGCTACCTTTGGTATTGAGAATACCTACTATCCCCCTATTGATCCCCCAAAAAATGAGGAAACATTGGAAATTTTAGATGTCCTTAGCAATGTAGATATCTTCCGAAACTTCCCTATTTCCAAGGCAAAGGACTTTCTGAATATTACAGAAAAAGAGAATTTTACTAAGAATACTGCAATTATCAAAAAGGGAACCATAGGTGATAAGTTTTATATGATAATGAGAGGAAACGTTCGAGTTGAGGGAATAGAGCAGGAAACATTGACTAATGAGAATAACATTAGAAAATTTAGCTCTTATGAATATTTTGGTGAAGCCTCGTTAATTTCTGGCGAAGTGCGTAGTGCTGGAGTTATTGCTGAAACTGATGTTACAGCACTTACGATTAAGAAGAATAGTTTCCTAAACTTTATTCAAGGCTCCGAACTCAATGAAAGATTTTCTTATTTAGCAAAACTTCGCACAACTGGTACTTGGAATGTACTCAGTCGCTCACGATTTTTTAGAAGCATCAGCTCAGCCCAGCGAACACAAATTGAACTTATTATGAAACTAGAGCAATATCCTGCTGAACATGTTTTCATCGAAAAAAATAAGATTGCTGATATGGCTTACATAATAAAGACGGGAGCCGTCGAAGTTTTGGATGATGAAGACTCCCTAGAAGTGTTATCCCAAGGCGATTTCTTTGGCGAAATTTTTATGCTTCAAAAAGAAGCACCGTCATCTTTCACTTTTAAGAGCTTAACAGATGTAAATATTTATACAATTGAACGCAAAGATCTCATTCAATACATCAAGAATAATCCTGGTGTCTATATGCGCCTGAATCATATTTATGGAGAGTAGTTATAAATGTCACTCTGGCAGCGTATTAAAGAATTGTTATATGCAGATTTTATAACTATTTTACGAAGACCTTTCGATAAAGATTGCTTCTTGCGCCTGCTTGTCTACATTGCTTTTTTAAGCTTTGCTTTGAGTGCTTTTTGGTCTAAGCCCACGAAAATATTTCATGACCCCACACCAAAACCAAATTTAGATAAGGGTCATTATCCATACTCTCCAGAAAAGAACGATCCTAATCGTCCAACAAAAGAAGCTAGTGAAAAAGAGATAATATAGAAATAGATAAACTTACCAAATAACATAGGCTTGCTTGACAAGCCGAATAAACCATGAATATGGAATAGCACACCGACCTTTCTTAGCCCATTTATTGCCAAATGAGTTAAGTATATAGAAAAGCTTCTTATTGTCATCATAACCAATAAGAGCGACAGAATGCCGAGCTCGTATAGCTCCATCTGGTTTTTTCCAAACTTCTTTGCTTAAGTTTATAAAATTTTCAGTGATAACTAAACTAACAATAATGGCTTTATTCTGGACTAGATGAGAACGAACTTGATCTAAATCGCTATAGTCAAGTCTAGCAAAGTTTTTAATTTTATGTTGGCTAGCATTTTTATTAGCCCTACTAGTTGCTCTGTGGGCGGGATCTTTTGGATTATAGGGCATAAAAGCTTCTTCAGGACAACCTCGTTTTTTAAGCAATTCTAGGCCTTCTACTATCTCAATTCCTCTATCCACTCCATTATTTAGATTATTATAAATAAAAGCCACCGAACAACGGTACTTAGAGTTTTTCTTAGCTCTACGTTCTAGGTAAGATGCCGCAAAATAGCCTAGGGCCCAGGCAGTACCACTAGCCTGCCCTTTTTGATTACCTGCTCTAGGTACACCACTTAGAAAAAAACTTTGCGGCAATTTTTCAGAAACGGGAGCAAAACTAAAAGATATCTTCTTGTCAGTGACCTTCCAATCTGATTGTGGCTTAAAACTCTTTAGGGTCCAGATCCATTCCTTTTTTTTACCTTTAACCTTAGATGAGCTACATCCTAAAACATAGGCAAAGCAAAGCAATAATATAATAAGGGAATATTTTATCCTCATGTGTAGTATAAACATCGTATCGAGACAAAGACAAAAAAGATATCAGAAAGGCATCACAAAAAAAGTAAAATTATAATTTGCTAGGCTTTCTTCACTATAAGTATGTTATTTAATTTTTCCATTGTACTATTAAAATAAAGCAGATGCTGAGAATGAATTCCTGGCTTTTCTTCTTGCACAGTTTTGATAGTTCCCTCTATATTATTTATAATTTCCATAATAACAACCTCGTACTATCGCATCGTTTGTTATCTCCAAAAACTTAAGTGAAAACTAAAAAAATATTGCTTTTATTACTCTGCTTTTTTAGTATGGATTAAATTAGAATTTTATTAGGAGTTATAAATGAATTTACCACAAGAAGGAAAAGAATTACTTAAATGGGCAGAAAAAGAAGGAGTTAAGTACCTTGATATCCGTTTTACAGATATGTTTGGACTTACTCACCACTACACGATGCCTTTGCATACTATTAATGCTGAGGCTTTTAATTATGGCATCGGCTTTGATGGTTCATCAATAAGAGGCTGGAAAGCCATTAACGAGTCTGATATGCTAAATGTCTTAGATACTAAGGGAGCCTTCATCGACCCATTTTTTAAGCAAAAGACATTGGTGGTTTTCTCTAACATTCACGACCCAAAAACAGAAGAACCATACAACCGTGATCCACGTAATATATTAAAAAAGGCAATCGCAAATATGAAATCATCCGGAATAGCTGATACAGCTTATATGGGACCTGAAGCAGAGTTTTTTATTTTTAGTAATGTTCGCTTTGCTTCTCAAATGCAAGGGTCTTACTATCATATAGACTCGCCTGAAGCTTCATGGAATATGGGAGCGCATGAAGAACCAAACTTAGGTCATAAATTAAGAATTAAGGGAGGGTATTTTCCTACCCCTCCAAACGATATATTCCATGATTTAAGAGGAGAAACTCTTGATATTCTAGAAGAAATTGGTGTTCCTACCGAGAAGCATCATCATGAAGTAGCTAGTGCCGGGCAAGGTGAAATAAACTTAGTCGTTGATGAGGCCTTGCAAATGGCTGATAGTCTTATCAAATACAAGTATGTACTAAAAAATGTTGCTAAAAAACATGGTTATAGTGTAACTTTTATGCCAAAACCTGTTTTTAATGATAACGGAAGTGGAATGCATACCCATCAATCTCTATGGAAAGGGAATAAAAATCTTTTTGCTGGAGATGGCTATGCTCATCTCTCAGAAATGGCTTTTAATTATATAGGTGGTATGCTAGAACATGCACCTTCTATCTTAGCCTACACAAATCCTACTACCAATAGCTATAAGCGATTAGTTCCTGGCTATGAAGCTCCAGTTAATTTGGTATATTCAGCCCGTAATCGTTCGGCATCAATCCGCATCCCAATTGCAGTTAAGGGAGATAAGGCCAGACGAATTGAGTTTAGAACTCCCGATGCCTCATGTTGCCCATACTTGGCTTTTGCTGCTATGCTACAAGCAGGTATAGACGGGATTCAAAATAAGACTAATCCTGGTGATCCTACTGATTATGACCTCTATTCTGCTAGTCCTGAACAAAAGGCAAAGCTACGTGCAGTGCCATCAGGTTTAACAAAGGTCTTGGATGCTTTAGAAATTAATAACAAGTTTTTGAAAAGTGGTGATGTTTTTGATACTGACTTTATAGACAATTATATTGCGTATAAGCGAAGTGAGGTAGAGGAAATAGTTAATCTACGCCCTCATCCACATGAGTTCGTTCTCTACTATGATTGCTAGGGATTGCTAAAAATTGTCATAGATTGCTAGAATATATATTCTATGCTTTCACATTGCTTTTTGTGTCTATTCAATATCTTCTAGTCATAAAGCCATTGGAAAGCTATAATATATAGAAAATGATAGAAGGCCTTGTTAGTCGTAGAAAAAATCTTGAATAAGAGATGAAAACTAAGTTTAGTTTGATAATTATCCAGCTAGGCTTATGCCTCAGCATCTTTTTTATTGCTGCTGTTTTTATCTTCTTTTTGCGCTCTAAAGAAGTCAGAAGCTTTAAGATGCCAAATTTAATTAACAAGAACTTTTTAAATATATATGAAGAGCTACAAAGACTTGATTTACGCATAAAAATATCTCATAGAGAATACAGAGACTTATCCAGTGGGTTAATCCTTAGCCAAAACCCTATACCTGGAAAAATTGTAAGGGCTTATGATAAATTATATCTCACCATAAATCAAGCCAAGCCATTTCTAACAATGCCAAATTTAAAATACAAAAGCATAGCTAATGCAAAATATACTATCTCTCATATTTCATCAGGAGTTAATCTATATAAACTAAAAATTGCAGCTGTTGGTAAGCTGTACACGGATAAGTTCCCCCATAACACCGTAATTGCTCAATTCCCTCCAGCAAAAGAGCTAGTCTATCCTCAGAATGATGTTTATTTATTAGTTGCTTTTAATCAAGCGAAAAAAAACGAAAAGAAAGACGATCCAGAAAACAAAAATTCTCTTTCTAAAGAGTTGCTAGATTCTTGGTTAGGACAAAATTTTAGCGTTGTTGCTCAGTACTTTTATCATAAAGGTATTGATTACCGCATTGGCCGTTTTATAACACCAAAGTCTAAAACAGATAATGGGAAAGTTTATAAAATAAAAAGACTTAAAAATAATACCTTAGTCTTAGATGTATATCATGACACAAAGGATAGGCCATATTACAGTGCCTATAAAAATATAACTATCGAATTAGATGAGGATGGAGCATGTCTTGTTGAAAGTGTAGCCCTATCTACTCTAGCCTTAGATGATGAAGAAAAAATAAAACAAGAAACACAGCACATCTTTGCAACTCGCAAGCATAGCGAAAATGAAAAAGTGAAACTATTATTTTATAGACATGGAGCCATCCGCGTTAAGGCAACATGTGGAACAAGCGAAGTCTATAGCAAGAAATTTCATCCCAATGAAGTTTAAATGAAGTTTAACGAAAGCCTTCTAATTTAGCTAGCTTATTCTATCTTTGACCTGATATTAGCTCATCCCTATCTGTATATTTGAGGGCTGGTAGTTGACTAGAAGTACCGAAGTCCCAGTTATCAGTACTCCAATTAGTATAGAGGGCATAAGAACCACTTGCTGTTGCACCAGTACAAGTATCTGGACTTGTTGACCATGTACCATTCCTTGCTATACAGCCAATTTCTGTGTCTGTCGCAGTACTCGGCACTCCAACGAACGTGTAATCTGGAGCAATTGGTGTCTTTAATTCAGTAAGGGTATAGCCAAAGACATCACCAGTACCACTAGCACTAGGTGAAATTAATGTGTAAGTAGTAGGAAATTCACTTTCGACATTATAATAGCTATAATCATTAGAACTATATACAGGGTCCCCTCCTCCTATTAAATGAGAAGCTTCCTTGCTTGCCGTAATTGTACTAGTATCAGTAATATTTCCTGTAGCATAACTATAATAAACTTTAGCACTGTTTGAATAGCCAATCAAACCTCCAATTCGTTCAAAATATGTACTACTAGGACCTGCAGAACTAAGGTTA
>JABAAI010000002.1 GCA_014238825.1 Leptospirales bacterium | reverse complement strand
AGGAGATTTCCAGCGATAGAGTAAAGCACGATTAAGTTTGAGTCTTAGCTGTCTTTCTACAGCAATGTCGAGGTCTTTCAAAGATAATTTCTTTTTTTGAAAAGATTTCAAGAGACTTTGATACATAACATTTAGACTGCCACCTTCCTTTGTTAAAAGAATTATATCAACTCCAGCTTCAAACGCTAAATGAGCTGCTTTACTAGGACTATAATGTTTTGCTATGGCTTTCATTTCCATCGCATCCGTAGTTATAAGGCCTTGGAAACCCATCTTTTCTCGTAATAACTTCTTGATGATTTTCTTAGAAAGGGTTGCTGGCCTTTTTGAATCAATGGCAGGGAAAAGAATATGGGCAGTCATTAGAACTTCAGCCATTGTTTCTTTATCCGTTTTAAGCATAGCTTTGCTGAATGGTATAAGCTCAAAGTTATTCATTTCTTCGATGCTCTTAGTGATGCGAGGTAAGACAAGATGAGAATCTATATCAGTATCACCATGGCCAGGAAAATGCTTAATGGCAGAAAGGGAAAGGGCGAGTCGATTACCCTTGACGTAAGCTCTGCCCATCTTTGAAACTAGTTCAACATCACTTCCAAAGGAGCGTACATTTATAACAGGATTTTTAGGATTGTTGTTTATATCTAGTACAGGGGCCAGTATCCAGTTAATTCCCAATTTACGCAAATCATAAGCCGTTATAAAGGCTGCTTCCTCCACGTAACTAGTTTTAGCAGCTTGCCCAAAGGCCATGGCACTTGGGAAAGCCATAGTCGCATTTGCTCCTAGTCGCTTTACTTTTCCGCCTTCTTGATCTGTGCTGATAAAGAGAGGTAAGCCACTACTTAGAATACTCTCTTTTTGTAGTTGGGTATTAAGCTTATAAACTTGCTTAGGATTAGTAAGATTGTAGGCAAAAAGAATAACTCCTCCTATTTTATATTTTTGTATTAGCTTTCGTGATTTCTTACTAAGCTCTGTTCCTGTAATTCCAATATGAAATAGTTGTCCAACTTTTTCCTCTAGCGAAAGACGAGATATTATTTTTTTAAGATTTTTAGTAATCTCGGTTTCATTTAGTGAGGGAGTTTGTCCACTTTTAAGATCACGAAATAAGCTAAAGGCTATAAAAGAGACGATAAAGGCACCAAGCCCTATAATCCAAGCACGTTTAAGTCTAAAAAATCCATACATCTTTAATCTTGTACTAATGACACTTTTTGAGAATTAGATGGAGATGGACGAGCTTCTCTGCCACAAATACTACAGTTTTCTTGATTTCCTTCCTTTTGAGAATACATTATACCGCCACAGGAGCTACCTAAGGAACGATAACCAAAGATAGAACCAAGTCCCATCACTACGAGGCCTAGGCTAATGATAAGAAAAGTAAGTAAAAAAACTGTTAGCATGTGCTTATAATTTAGGCTGGTTTCTCTTGCTTTAAGCGGTTATTTATATTCTTTTTTCTTTTTAGCACCAGTACCGGTAGAGATTCATCATCGATATTATTTAAGGTCACTATAACCTCTTCAACGTCTTTGCGGGAGGGAATAGAAAACATGGTCTCTGTCATGAGTCTTTCTACGATACTGCGTAGACCACGAGCCCCAGCATTTCGTTTAATGGCTTGTTCGGCAATACGACGTATGGCATCCTTGGTGAATTTTAATTTAACTCCCTCTAATTCAAAGTTTTTTTGATACTGCTTATAAATAGAATTTTTTGGACCTGTAAATATTTCTTCTAAAGTATCTATATCTAAATCATCTAAGACTGCAACCATAGGCAATCGACCAACAAACTCAGGTATTAAGCCATACTTCATTAGATCATCTGGCAATATATTAGCAAAGATTTCAGAACGCCTCTTATTCTTTTGCTCTATTTTATGAGCTAGCATAAGTCTATCTTGTTCTTGTTTATTGAGTATAGGCTTTTTAACACGAGCATTTATCTTAGCCTTAGCTTTTGTATTTTTATCATTTGAGCTGATTTCTTTTTTTAGATTGCGATTGAAGCCAATTTCACTTTTACCGAGTCTGCTTTCTAAGATATCTTCTAAACCAACAAAGGCGCCACCGCAAATAAAAAGTATATTATGAGTATTAATAGTAATAAAATCCTGATGAGGATGCTTACGTCCTCCTTGTGGTGGCACATTGGCTACAGTACCCTCAATTATTTTTAATAGTGCTTGTTGGACACCTTCTCCAGAAACATCACGGGTAATAGATGGATTATCTGTTTTGCGTGTTATTTTGTCAATTTCGTCTATATATATGATACCAATTTCTGCCTTTTGTATATCCCAAGCAGCGTTTTGTATAAGTCGAAGTAATATATTTTCGACATCTTCTCCCACATAACCTGCTTCTGTTAATGCTGTTGCATCAACTATTGCAAACGGGACTTTCAAGAGACGGGCCAGCGTCTGTGCTAGGAGCGTTTTACCAGAGCCTGTAGGGCCAAGCAAAAGGATATTGGATTTATCTAGGTCAATGTCTTTTACGTTATTTTTATTGCTAATTCGTTTATAGTGGTTATAAACAGCAACAGAGAGGACTTTCTTAGCCTCCTCCTGTCCAATAACATGTTGATCTAAAGTATTCTTAATATCAACTGGTTTTGGTAAGTCTACACCAAAGGAGCCACCTTTCTCATTATCAAACTCATCAGATAAAATTTCACTACAAAGTTCAATGCATTCTTCGCAAATATAGACACCTGGTCCAGCCACAAGACGACGGACATCTTCCTGCTCTTTACCGCAAAAAGAGCAATGCAACTTTTCATGACGTGTGCTTTGTTTCTTAGTCGGCATAGTTTCTACCTAGTTCCTCTAATTAATGAGCTACGAAGATATCATTTTTTATTAGGTTTATTGTCTGTCTCTTGAGTGCCATCCAGATTATCGTCTAAATCATTAGCTTCTAATACAATATCAATGATTCCATATTTTTTTGCTTCACTAGCCGAGATATAAAATACACGATCTATATCCTTTTCTATTTGCTTAAGTGATTTTTTGGTATGATGGGCATAGATGGCATTTAGTCTTGCTTTTAATTCTAAGATTTCGTTTGCCTGTATTTCTATATCACTAGCTTGACCCTGAACACCACCTATAGGCTGATGAATCATGATACGTGAGTTTGGTAGTGCTGAGCGTTTTTTAGGAGTACCAGCGCAAAGTAACATGGAGGAAATACTGCTAGCTTGACCAATGCATATAGTGCGTACATCAGAGCGAATGTATCTCATGGTATCATAAATAGCAAGCCCAGACGTAATGTATCCTCCTGGTGAATTAATATAGAGATAAATATCTTTTTCTGGATCTTCTGCTTCCAGAAAGAGTAGTTGAGCAATAACAAGATTTGCGTAAGAATCATCAATAGGGTAACCCATAAAGATTATTCTATCACGCAAAAGGCGTGAGAAAATATCGAATTGGCGTTCACCCCTTGCACTTTGCTCGCTAACTATTGGTATTATTGACATATTTTTAAGTCTGATAAAAATTAACTATTATACAATCCATGTATAGAACTTGCTGTCTATTTTACCTTCTTCTATTAATTGCTTTACAGTAACTTCTCCTTTAATATTTCGTTTTGCATTTTCATAAATAAATTCAAGAGTCTTGTCTTGGACTATACTTTGATATAATCCAGCATAGGGACCATCATACGCTACTCTGAGATTCTCTATGAATTTGTCAATTTCTTTCTTGTCTTCTGATATTTTAATCTGATAGCGCTTCAGGTATTCTTTTATCTCATCATCACTTAGCTTGATATCTTCTTGATTTGCAACCTCAAGGCAAGTTATTTCTTTGCGTAAAGATTTTTCAGATGCTTCAAGGAGTAATGTATGTAATTCTTCTGGTTTTGTATTGGTTATTTTACTAAGCTCTTCAAAATGATTATTGTCTGATACTTTCTCTGGTCTCACTATCCCTAATTCTTTGAAGATACTCTCAAGCCTTGACTTATATTTCATATCAAGCATACTCTTTGGAAAGTTGATTTTAGAATCTGCAATAACTTTAACGATAATTTCTTCCTTTGTATCTAGTTTTACGACATCTCCTATATATTTTAAGATACGATTACGGATTTCTTCTTTTAGTTGGCTGAGATTTTCAAAATTGCCTAGATCCTTTGCAAACTCATCGTCTATAGTTGGCATAGAGTTATAATGGCAAGCGGTTAGTTTAATTTTTAAATCCAAATTTTTCCCAGCATATTTCTTATCAGTAAAATCCTTTTTTAGCTCTAGTTGCACAGAAATCTCTTCCCCTTCTTTCATGCCCAGAATCTTTTCTGCCATATTTGGTAGGAAGTGAAAATGATCATGTTGTCCATCTTTGTGACTATGTTCATGGTGGTGCTCATGTTCATCTTCTTTTTGTGATAAACTAGTCGTTATTTTGTTTTTTTTATATAGTTGTTTTCCGTTATGAGAAATAAGCAAATCAAAGGTTATTGTATCATCCCACTTTGCCCCTCCATCTCGTGGTTGCATATAGGAACGAAGTTTTTGCTTGGCCTTCAGGCACGTTGTGATATCTTCAGAAGTAACATTGGCTTTTTTTTCGTTTACTTCTATTTTCTTATATTTACCAATTTCTATTTTAGGAGGTAAATCATAGAAACCCTCAAACTTAGCTCCTTTATCACGATCACAAAGGACGACGGTCATTTCTGGCATGGAGACAGGATTGGGTTTCAATGTGGATAAGCACTCGTTTAGATTGCTATGAAGCAATTCCTCAGCGACATTTTTATAGACCGATTCACCTAAATGCTGTTCAACAAGATTTAGGGGAGCCTTGCCTTTTCTAAAGCCTGCTATTTTTACTCCTTTTTTGGCAAGTTTATATGCATTTTCATAAGCTATATTTACTTCTTCTTTAGTATTTGTAATGATGAGTTCTGCTTTAACAGCGGAAGATTTATTTACTTTTACTTGCATAATGAGATTAATTCTATTTTTTCAGCACGGAGACGCAACTCAGTCCAGTTTCTGAACTTACTTTGTTCAAGGCAAGCATAAATATCAAGATAAGCATCCATTTCTATTGCCTTTTTTATAATCTCACCTTGTTTCCAAGCAAGACATTTGATGTAGGTGATTACTTCTCTTCCTGTGATATCTTGTTTAATTTGAAAGATAACATGCTTGCCTTCGCTCATATATTGGGGCCAAATTGGTTTTACCCTAAGTAAACGAAAAATTGGCTCTGGATTTCCCATCCCAAAGGGCTCTAATTCTACAAGCTCATCATAGATATCAGTAACAAGGTCGTCTACTTGCAGTTCTAAATGATATTTATGCTTATTATTTTTTGTTTGATTTAAACTTTGAGCGATAAATTTATCATATGAATTAAGAAGTCGTTTTTCAAGACTCTCTATATTTTTGTATTCTATGCTAAAGCCTGCCGCTTCTGGGTGCCCTCCAAATTGAATAAAAAGATCTGAAGCCGTGTCTAGTAACTCTAGTGAGTTGAGATTTCCCCAGCTTCGCATGGAACCACGAGCATGCTCCTTATCATTGTTAATATAGATAACAGGTCGCTGATATACTTCTGTAAGCCGGCTGGCTATGATACCTGAGACACCCTTTTCTAAGTCTGGGTGATAACAGAATAAAAACTTTTGTTTTAATTTATCAGGATTATCTATTAAATAATTTTTGATGATATTTTCATTTTTTAATGTCCTTCGTTTTCGTTTTTTGTTTAAAAGCACAAGTTCGTGAGCCATAGTGTCTGCCTTGCTTTTATCTGAACTAAGGAGTAAGTCTAGGGAAAGTCGAGTATTACCCATTCGACCGGCAGCGTTGATGGCAGGTGCAATTTGCCAGGAGAATTCATGACTCAGAATATTATTCGGATCTATTTTTAGGGCATTAATTAGGGCATTATATCCTAAGAGGCAATACTTACTTTCATTTTCTTTATTGAGATTATTTAGGGAAGCGTGCTTCATAGCAAGGCGTACTAGGACTCTATTCTCATCAACTAAAGGAACCATGTCTGCTATAGTGCCTAGGGCACCTAAGTTTGCAATGTCGTAGATAAATTTTTCTAGACGCGGACGTGTCTCGATAGCCTTTGCCAGTAGTTTTTGTCCTGCATAAATAGGATTGGAACTCATCTTTTCTTTTTCAGCTAGAGTAAACTGGTAAGAAGGCTCATCTTTTTCAGTAAAAATATGAATATATTCCCAAGTATTTTTGTCAATATTATCTTTGGGATAAGTATTGTCATTTTTTTCATAATCTATAGAATTCCTAGCTAATCTTGAATTTTCCCAATTATGCCATTGCTTAAAATCTTTATATTTAGCTAAAAGTTGACCACAGCGAAAGCCATGCAATTCTCCTTCAATTTCAATTAGATAGACCTGTCTCCAATCTTTGATGTGAGAAAGAGCAACGGCTAAGAGGACTTTGAATACTAGGCCGGCTGTCGCTATTTTGCCATGATGCTTAGCAGAATGGAATATATTTCGTTGTGGATTAATAAAGGCACAATGATTTTCGTTGGCTATTCTGTTATGTAGTTGATGATGATCAATTACGATGATTTTTTTGCCTTCTTTGTGGAGTGTCTCAATTTCAGGTCCGTTGGAGCTACCCATATCTAATAGGATAATTAGAGTGCCTGCTTTTTTCTTACGCATGTGGGTAAATATATTGCCTGAAAGCCCATAATCATCACCATCATCAGAGACAATCTCATCTATTTTAGAGCAATTCCTTTCTCTTAAAAATGATCCCAATAAAGCCGTGGAACTGACACCATCTACATCTTTATCACCGAGTATTGCAATTTCTTGATTTTCATTAATGGCATCTGCAAGATAAGAGATAGCTTTTTCTATATCAGGTAAATATAGAGGTGATGATAATCCTAATACACCATTAGAAAATGAAAAATCACTCTGATCTAAGAGATGGTAATCAGGATGTTTTCTTAAACGTTCCCAAAGACTAATTTTATCTCTTTTGAATTCAAAGCTTGTTCGCTCTTTTTGAGATGTCTCACTTTTTAGAGATGTATCCAAGGTATTAGTCATATTACTTAATTCCATAATAATATTAATTTTAATATCTGTCAGTTTAAAAACTTTAAATTATAAAATAAATTGACATAGGATAAATTATAGGTTCTTTGTCTATACTGGGGAGGAGCATGCCGTATGCAAAATAAAATGAAAGAGCCTGGGACTAGCTCTTATGAGAGCCTTCAAGATGAGATTCGCAATATAGCTACTCCAGCTATCGAGGTGTTTAAGAATATTTATCAAGATAGACTATATCGGGTTAGCTTTTCTGTTCCTGAATTTAGTGCTATTTGTCCTAAAACATCATTACCAGATTACGGCAAGCTTTTGATATCTTATTATCCAGATGAATATTGTATAGAACTTAAGAGCTTTAAGGAATATATCTTATTTTACCGTAATATCGGTATTTTTCAAGAAAACGCTATCAACCGTATTAAAGATGATTTTGTCAATGCTACTCAGCCACGAAAGATGCAAGTACATTTAGATTACAACGTACGTGGTGGGATTATTACCAGAGTCAGTCTAAATTATCAAGCTCAAGCTTAAGTTAGATTAAGCCAAAGTAAACGCTTACTGGGATAGAGCTATAACCAAAAAAGAAAAGGAGAGCCAAGAAACGACCCAGATATTGGATTTTTTTTCGATGACTAGCACTGCTTAGCCCCGTAGATTGAAAGAGACTAGGTATACCGTGGCTTAAGTGAAGCATTGTTACGAAAAGAGCGATGAAATAGGTGATAACAATAATTGGCTTTTGAAAGCTCAGAATAATCATTTGATATATATCTTCCTGAGCTAGTTTGTCTAGCGGTAGTGAAGTTAGTTCTGGATGGGCTAGGCCTAGGCTAAAGTGTAATAAATGGTAAACTATATAAGAGAGCATTACGAGACCACTTGTTGCCATGAAACGAGAGGCAAGGGAGGCTTGCACGGTATTTTTTTTACTGTAGCCTTGAGGTCGTGCCTTGCGGTTTTCTAGGCTCAACTTTAGTCCCAGTCCCATATGAATAATAAAAATAGTCAATAATCCAATACGAGCAAACCAAAGGAAGACAGGATAATCATGCAATGTTTGCGAGTAAGCATTAATGGCATCTGGCCCTTTGAAAAACAATAAGTTTCCGAGCAAATGTGCGAAAAGAAAGCCAATCAGAAAAATTGAGGAGAGGGCAACTAGTAGCTTCCGACCTATGGATGAACTAATGAATTTCATGATCTAAAGCAATAGCGTTAGTCAGGTATTAATTTACAAGTAATTCTTTAAAATAAATTTCAAGAATTTTACCCTTTGATAGGACATGATTAATAGAAGCTTTAATTTCTTCTTGGAGCTCTAAACGACCTTCGACACTTGATATTTCTTGACTACTCTTAGCTGCCAAAATTAAATTCACAATATTTCTTAATTGGGGGAGACGCTGAGCAATTTCTGTAGAAAGGGCGGTATCCCCAGATTCAAAACCAAGACTAAGCTTAAGTTGTACGAATCGAGCTCTGTCTGCGTCAGTTGTATTTACTCTAAAATCTTCAGCAAAATTAAAATTTTCTGTGGGTGGTGGAGGCTTAACAACTGCTATAGATGCTACTTCCTTATATTGTTGTGTAGCCGCGGTAAGGGCAATATAATAAGCTATTACCGACATGATCAGTAATCCAAGTAAGGCTAGGGCTATAGCAATAAGAATTCGTGCTATTTTACGAAGACCAGTCGAGTAGGATGGTTTATATATTTCTTCCGCTGTTGCTTCTGCGTTTTCTTCTTCAGCCATATTATCCCTCTTAAAATGATTATCGAATATATCTATAAATTAATTAGCATTTATTTAAATAATATCAATTATAGATAGTATAAAGCATACCGATGTTATAGAGGTAATCCTAAATGAAGAGAGTTATTATTACTTTAGTTGTTTTGCTGAGTGGTGTTGTGATATTTGTAGCACTAGTATCGATAGAGGCTAGAGAAACTAGAGAAGCCAAAGCAAAAGGCCTTTCTAAGTTCTCACCTTCTCCCAAGCAGAGAATTGCCTGGGAAAAGGTGGCATCTCCTATCTATGAAATAAATTTTAATAAGCAAGATTCTAATAATAGTATTGTCTATGCGAAGGAGCTAGGGCAGAGGGCTAAGGAAAATCGCTTAGAATTGGTGCCTGATTCAAGCTTACGTGGCATGCAGGACTTCGAAGCTGCTGTAATCCCTAGTTCAGGACTACGCTTTGAACTGGATGCTCCAGTATTTTCTCGAGTATATCTTTATTTGGATTTAGTTAGCTACAAAGCTTCGGGAGATAAAAAGAATAGAGATGGTGTGTACCCCAAGGCAAAAGCATATTGGCTTGAAATAAGTGTAAATTCACATAAACTGAAATTATTATATCAAAGTCCAGTACATCAAATAAAGTCACCTCTTGTAATCCCAATAGATTTGGAGTACATACCACGAGGGAAGCTAAAAGTTTTGCTTCAACCATCTTTGGAGGCTGGAGCTATTTTTGCGATTTGGGACGTATTTGTTAGTCGCCATTCTAAAAACTAATAGTAGTGGGAATCAAAAATCGCTTAGCGCTTCAGTTTATTTATTAGTTGATCAATATCGATATTATATTTTTCAAATAGAAAATTTCTACTTAGATCATAGCGAACTATAGAGATATTAAAATTGATAATGGCTTCTATTAAGCCTTGCTCTGACTGGACAAGGGTGTCCAAGGCATTTTTAACGGCTGTAGCACTAAAACGACCTTGTCTATAGCGTTTTAGAATGCCACTATAAAAGGTACGATTAGATTTTAATATTTCTTGAGCATTTTTATATTTTTGGTAGCTAACTTGAATTTCCTGGAAGCCATGATTTATTTCATCACTAATCGATCCTTTTAGTTGCTTTTCTTCTATTTCTATTTGCTCTAAATTTATTTTAGCGTCTCGTAAATCTACTCTAAGGCCATCGTCCCATAAAGGATATTCAACACTAAAACCAACACTATAATCAGGATATTCACCGCTACTAGATTGACTGTAAGCCTCTCCAGAGTTGGGATCAAAGCCACGCCAAGCATATTGCGCATTTACGCTTACTGAAGGTAGTAGGTTGTTTTTTGTGATTTCGAAGACGCGCTTTATATTTTTTTTATGGAGTTGTAAAGACTTAAAATCAGGGCGTTTTTGGTATGCCATTTTTAAATCATTTTCTATGTCTAAATTATTTGGTATAACTGTGTTTAATTTGCCTTGGTGTGATAGTTGTTGATTTGATTTTAGATTTAAGGTACGCCTTAAATCACGTCTTAATTTATCATACTGTAAATTAACCGTTTTTAAGATTGATTTGGCATTAGCAATCAGGGCCTTCCACTGACTAATTTCAAAAGATTCTGCTAAGCCAATACGTTTTTTGCGACGTGTTATAGCAAGAACCTTGTGAGTATTTTTTAGTAAACTACTTGCTGTTTTAATATTGCCATGAGATATTTTGAATTTCCAAAAATTAATCATAGAGCTAACAAGAATAGAAGTGATTTCATTTATGAGGTGCTGACGTTCTATTTCGGCTATGTTTTCTTGAATCGCTAGGCTACGCCTGTGGCTATAGCCAAAGGCGTTTTTTAAGAGTTCTTGCTTTAAAACAACGCTAAGTTGCGTTGAATGCAAGGTTGCAGGACTAAAGATATCACTAGTATCACTAGTACTAGGGAAAAGAGGATTCTCAATTTCATCAGATTTTTTATAAATATCTGCAATTTGAACTTCAAAATAAGTTCCAGATGAAAACAATCTTTTTGCTTTTAAGAAGTATGAATCTATTTCTGTTGTATCACCTGAGGTAAAGGAGTTGGTATAGCGATTTTTTGTTTTTTGCCGTTGCCAGCCACTCGCGATACTAGGAGCGTATGGTGAATTAGTTTTTCGAAGTCCAGTATCTGCTTTTAGTATTTCTAATTGCTTTAACCGAGTTGCATCACTATTATTTAAAATGAGTCTGACAACCTCTTCGATAGAAGATATAAATAATATTTCTTTTGATGTATCTTTTGATATTGGTTTTGGGGGAGTTGATTTTTGATCCTCTATATTTTGTATTTTGGGCTTTGTTTTAGTTTTTTTTTGTGACAATAGCGGTGAGATTAAAAATGTAATAGTACCTATCAATATTATAATCGATGCTATTATTGATGCTGAAACTGAGCTTAAACGGAAATAAAAAAAAGCAGCAAAATTCATTTTTATAAAGGATATATAAGATATAATAATTATTTTGATAATTTTGCTTGAGCTGCTGCCAAACGAGCGATGGGCACTCGAAAAGGAGAACAGCTTACATAATTTAAGCCAGCCTCATGAAAGAAATTAACGCTATATGGATCACTACCATGCTCACCACAAATTCCTATCTTTAGATCTGCTTTAGTCTTTTTGCCACGCTCTATCGCTATCTTAATCAACTCACCAACTCCATCTCTATCTATTATTTGAAATGGATTGTTTTTATAGATCCCTAAATCAATATATTGATTTAAGAAGCTAGCTGAGTCATCTCGTGAAAACGCCAGAGTAGTTTGGGTGAGATCATTAGTACCAAAACTAAAGAATTGAGCATGTTTAGCTATTTTATCGGCTTGCAATGCTGCTCGAGGAACTTCAATCATAGTGCCGACTAAGTAATCTATATTTTGACCTAGCTTTTGCATCAGCTCAGTTGCTACATCATCTATCAGCTTTCTTTGTAACTCTAATTCCTTCTCGTGTCCCACCAAGGGGATCATTATCTCAGGGAAAACATTAACGCCTTCTTTGTTCATTTCAATTGCTGCTGATAAAATTGCACGGACTTGCATGGTTGTAACTTCAGGGGAGGTGATTCCCAAACGACAGCCACGATGACCAAGCATGGGATTTACTTCTCTTAGTAATAAAGAACGCTGTTTGATTTCCTCTTCTGTTCGACCTGTTTTTTTACTTAGCTCTTTGTATTCTTCTGGATTTTGGGGCAAAAACTCATGGAGAGGTGGATCTAGCAGGCGTATTGTTACAGGGAAGCCATCCATTACTTTGAAGATAGCTTTAAAATCTTCTTTTTGATGAATTAATAATTGATCTAGTGCATTTAGACGCTCTTCATCTGTGCTCGCTATAATCATTTGTCGCATGAGTAAGATACGCTGAGTACTAAAAAACATATGCTCTGTACGACAAAGACCTATCCCGGAGGCTCCATAGTTTAGAGCAACTTTTGCATCACGGGGTGTATCTGCATTGGCACGGACACTCAAGTGACGTATTTCATCAGCCCAGCTCATTAAAGTCAAAAAACTTTCTGATATTTTGCTTTCTCCCTCGTAATCACCATTGAGGTACTGCTCTATCTCTGAGGACTGGGTGGGTAGGCTACCTTTTATAATCTCGCCAGTACTACCATCAATAGAGATTTGATCGCCTTCTTTAAAGGATATCTTTTTATCTCCCGTTTCAATAGACATGATTTTATCTTTTTCACTAATGTTTAGGATACTACAACCTACTATACAGGGTTTATTCATGCCTCGAGCAACTACTGCGGCATGCGATGTCATCCCACCACGGGCAGTTAGAATACCGTTTGCATATTCCATCCCTATAATATCTTCTGGGCTTGTTTCTTCGCGAACTAGGATTACCTTCTTATTTTGAGCTGACCACTCAGCTGCTAGTTCAGAACTGAATACAATTTGACCAGATCCTGCACCAGGTACAGCGTTGAGACCCATTGCTATTAAGTTACCATTTTTAATCGCTTCGTCTTTTTTAGTAGTGATAAATGTTGGGGTCAAGAGAGAAGGGATGCTTGCTGGATCAACTTGCATTATAGCGGTTTTCTTATCAATTTTAGCTTCTTGTACCATTTCAGTAGCAATGCGGATAGCTGCTATCCCTGTACGCTTTCCACTACGGGTTTGTAAGATATACAGTTTTTTTTGCTGAACAGTAAATTCTATGTCTTGCATATCTTTGAAATGTTCTTCCAAGCGATTTTGAATGGTATAGAATTCAGCAAAGACTTCAGGCATTTCCTCTTTTAAGGCCGAGATGGGACTAGGGGTACGTATTCCAGCGACAACGTCTTCGCCCTGAGCATTGAGTAGATATTCTCCATACAAAATATTTTCACCAGTAGATGGATTGCGAGTAAAGGCAACCCCAGTACCACTACCATCTTGCATATTTCCAAAAACCATTGCTTGGATTATAACGGCTGTTCCAAGATCATGAGAGATATTATTTATCCTGCGATAATGAATCGCTCTATCATTATTCCATGATCTAAAGATGGCTTCGATAGCCATGCGGAGTTGGATTTTTGTGTCTTCAGGGAAAGGAGTAGCACTTTTTTCTTGGATTAGTTTTTTATACTCTGTGATAATTTCTCGCAAAGAACTAAGAGGAAGCTCAAAATCTTGTTTAACGCTTGCCTTGATTTTATGTCTTTCAATAATTTTTTCAAAACCACTGAGTGGTATTTCTAAGATAACATTACTGTACATTTGCAAAAAACGGCGGTATGAATCCAAAACAAAATGTTCATTTTGACCTTCTGCTATCATTCCAGCGATACTTGTTTTATTTAAACCTAAATTAAGAATTGTATCCATCATTCCTGGCATACTTACCGGGGCACCGGAGCGTACAGAAACAAGTAATGGTTTGGTGGCACTTCCCAATTTTCTGCCGATATTTTTCTCGAGTTGTTTTATTTGCTTAGGAATTTCATTATCCAAGGCTTTGGGGAAGACCTTGGTTTTAGAATAGGATTTACAGGAATCTGTTGTTATTATAAAGCCAGGTGGTACGGGAACACCAATTCTGGCCATTTCAGCCAAATTAGTACCTTTACCACCAAGGATATTCCTTCGCTCACTTTTTTTTATTTTTTCAGTGTGATTACTATCCTTGGCAAAGAAGTATGTCATTTTAGCCATAAGATTTTAAAAGTGAGCAAATTCAATCCAAAACATAGGTATGGAAAGCAAGTAAGCTACACAATATAGGTTAGGCAGTAATAAGGAAAGTCTTTTTTTAAAATTAGAACTTATTTGCAAGTAGCTCGCAAGAGGAGCTAGTTTATTACGTCTATTTAGAGAAGGTTTTTTTGCGATTATCTATTATACCCCAAAGTGAGGTGGGTAAAGCTGAATAAACTTTAGGGAAAGAGTATCATCTAAAATATAACAAGCACTTGCTTAAAGCTTACTTTTGTTGAATTGCTTTGGAAAAATTTTAATTAAGAGGCTATCCAAACTAAAGAGGGCAACTCCAATTAAAATGCTTAGCAGAGTTGTTTCTAATGGTAGCCAGAGAAAAAAACCACCACCCAGTCCTAGAAGACAACCAAAATATTGAATGTAAAGGAGTTGATTTGATGTAGAGTGCCAGAGCAGTTTTTCCAAACGACTCTCGTCCAATCCACTTAAGTTTTCTATAATGATTGATTTTATATTAATTTTCTCGATTAGATAAACAATTAATTGTGATATCTGTTCTTTAAAGTCTTTGGAGGTGCTTTCAATTTTTTCAGGGATTTTATAAAGATATTTGCCAATTATTGTTTCGTATTGTTCTATATCAAAGTTAATTTGTCTAAGAAATGTTCCTATTTGGCGATTGAAACTCCGTTCTCCTTTTATAAACTTGTAGAGCTTCAATAGTCCCCCTTCCACAGTTCCTATATCTTTGGGGTAGACCTGATTTATAAACTCATCCAAACTATTTTGAAAGCTTGGTAGACGGAGTAATTGATTAATATAATATTCGATAAGTGCGTAGAAATCCCGGCGAAAGGCAATATCTTTTATTGCTTCTTGCATCCCATGGACTAATTTCTTTTGATATTTTTCAAATATTTGGGAGCTATTAATTTTTGCTATAACTGAATCTGCATTGATAAGTTCTTTTGAGATTTGCTCACCTAAACGAAGTACAATATCTTCTTTCTGTGCTGGTAATAAGCCATGTCCTAGAATGGGTCTTGGTTTACGGGGATAGAAGAGCATCTTAATGGCTAGGTAGTTTGTAAAAAACCCAACTAAGCCAGCGATACTTATTTTGCGAAGTAAACCGTAAAAGGGGACTTCTACTTGATCTCGCCAAGGGAGGTATAAAGCTCCCGGGAAGTCCCAAAATAGCGAGATAATAAAGCCAAGTAAACAAATAAAGGGAAGAAGACGCAGCAGAAAGAGGAAGCAGGTGGTTTTTTTGAAAACTTTCTTAGATTTTATTTCTGTCTTTTCTATAGATAAGCCAAAATAATGATCCCATTTCTTTATAAAACTAAGTAATTTACTATTAGGCTTTTTAAGTTTTATTGCCATCTTTTACTTATTTTATGTATGTTTCTGATGCTATATTTTTCTTATTTTTTTCACATAAAAATAATAAAATATACCGCTAAAGGCAAGTCCTAAGCCAAAGAGTGATTCCAGTGGCCTGTCGTATAAGGTAATTAACAGGAACCAAAGCTGTATACTAAGCACGATGCTTAATACTATTTTTAGACATGGTGTCCTAAAGGGGCGTTCAGTCTTAGGCATCTTATAACGTAAAATACCGACAGCAGCAAAGCTAAGTAGATTAAAGAACGCAGAAGTAAAACTAAAAAAATCAATTAGTGTCTCGTATGAATTTTCAAAAGAGAAGGAACAAAAGAGCAGTACACTCGCCCAGCTTGCCTGGCCTAGTAGGGCTATATTTGGAGTATTAGAACGTGGACTTAATCTTGCAAATGAGCTAAAAAATAAACCATCGCGTGCCATTGCGTACCAAGTTCGCGCTTTAACAAGAATCTGGGTGCTTACATTGCCTGCTGTACTAATCATAACAAAGGCAGATAAAATGAAAAGACCTACTAAGCCTAGGACATTTTCCATTGCTGCGGCTGCTATGCCTTTACGCTCTACAACGATGCGTTCGCCTCCCAGTTGATAAACATAACCTGCATTTACTAATAAGTAGAGTATCATAACAAAGCCGATGCCTAGGAAAAGAGATATTGGTAGGTTCCGGCGTGGTTTACGAACTTCTTCAGCAATATAAGTTGCTCCTTCCCAGCCACTGTAAGCGAAGAAGGTATAACGCATAGCTTGGCCTAGGGCTAGCATCGTTCCCCAACCCCATTTGCTTGGCCAGAAATTCTCTTGAAAAGCTCCGTCACCTCCATCTACTCCCAGGAAAAGACCACTCATAACGATTAGGGCAAATATTTTAATGGCTGAGAGTATGTTTTGTAATAATCCAGATAGTGCAAGTCCTAGGCAATTTGCAAAGCTAAATAGCCAGATTAAAAGAAGGGCTGCCGTAGCATGCATACTCCAACTAGCTTCAATACCGCTAGTTTGTTCCCATAAAATCGAGGCATATTCGCTAAAAACTAGGGCAACGGCTACTATAGATGCAGTTTCACTGACAAAGAACATGGTCCAACCACGAAGAAAAGTTACTATTTCTGGATAAGCTGCTTTGAGATAGGCGTAAGGACCTCCAGAATGAGGTAGGAGTGTTACTAATTCAGCATAGCAGAGTGAGGCTAGGAAAGTAAAAACGCCACCAATAATCCAAGCTAAGAAGAAAAGGCCTATACTTAACTGAGCTAAAGGAACTTCGCCAAGGGCATAAGTTCTAGAGGGATCCAAACTGCAGACAGTAATAAATATAATACCCGGAGTCCGAAATATACCAGAGCCAATGATGCGACCGACTACGATGGAGAAAGCCTCGGGAAGGCCTAGGCCTTCTTTTAGATGTAATATCCTTTTTTTAATCTTTACATACCTTAGAAAATAAATTTTATGACTACAAATGCCTAGCTACTATCGTCCGCCACTTCATCTGGGTATATTAGGAGGGGGGCAGTTAGGTCAGATGTTTATTGCACCGGCTCTATCCCTTGGCATCTGTTTATACTTTCTTGATAAAGATGGAGCACCTTGTCAAGAAGCTTCTAAGTTTTTTTATAAAGGTTCTTTTATAAAATATGATGATGTTCTTAATTTTTCAAAGGATTTAAAGAATCTAACGATAGAAATTGAAAATGTTAATATTGAGGCTCTTAGCCTTTTAGAGAAGCAGGGAGTATCAATTTTCCCTTCTGTAAATACTATTCGCATAGTACAGGATAAACTACTACAAAAGCAATACTATCAGAAACACGGCTTTCCTACCGCAAAATTTAAATCTATTGAGACAAAAGAAGATTTAGGCTCGCATTTCTTTGCTTCACCTATTCCACCTGTCTTACCTATCGTTCAAAAAATACGGAAAAGTGGTTATGATGGTCGTGGTGTCAAAATACTTAAAAGTACAGATGATATCAAGGCTTGGGGACAGAATTTTATAGCTCCTTCTTTGATAGAAGAAAAGATAGATTTCACAAAAGAGCTTTCTATTGTTGTGGTGCGAGACGAAAAAGGCAATCTTGCTGTCTATCCTCCTGTCGAAATGCGTTTTCATCCAGTTGAAAACTTACTTGAATCCTTGATTTGCCCCGCAGAAATAGAAGAAGGTATTAAAAAAAGAGTTGAAGAATTGGCTTGTGACCTCGCTCAAAGCTTGGCTATCATTGGAGTTCTTACTATTGAATTTTTTTTAACAACTGAAAATGAATTACTTATAAATGAGATTTCACCACGTACTCATAATAGCGGACATTATACAATGGATGCTTGTGCTAACTCCCAATTTGAGCAGCATTTGAGGGCAATTTTTAAGCTACCCTTGGGAGATACCAGTTGCCATAGTCATGCTGCAACGCTTAATCTTTTAGGCGAGGCAGATGCGAATGGAGTTGCCTGTTATCTTGGTTTGGAAGAGGCGTTAAAGGTGCCTGGTCTTTCGCTATATCTCTATAATAAAAAAGAAGTCCGTCCTTACCGGAAGATGGGGCATATTACCGTTATAGCCAGTGATAGAACAGAATTAGAAAAAAAAATGCAAAATATTAGTGGTCTAGTAAAATGTATTTCTAAGCCAAGACAAGTTTGATTATGTTATTTAAAGAAGAACAAGAAAAAAGGCAAAACTCTTTGCAAAAAGCTTTGAAAAAGCGGATTCTCATCTTAGATGGAGCAATGGGAACCATGATCCAAAAACATGACTTGAATGAACAAGACTTTAGAGGCAAGCAGTTTTCCAAATTAGCTGATGATTTATTTCTAAAGGGGAATAATGACCTACTTTCTATTAGCAAAGCGGAACTCATACATGAGATTCACTGTGACTTCCTTGAAGCAGGGGCAGATATTATCGAAACGAATACTTTCAATGCTAATTCGATATCACAGGCAGATTATCAGATGCAAGGGGAGGTTCGTAATATTAATTTAGAAGCTAGTAGGATTGCTAGACAGGCTGCGAGCGAGTATGATAGCCCTGAGAGGACTTGCTTTGTGGCAGGGGCGATTGGGCCTAGTAATAAAACACTCTCTATTTCTCCAGATATAAATAATCCTGCTTATCGGGATATTGATTTTGATACTATGCGAGATTCTTACGCTGAACAAATAGAAGCTCTAATCGAGGGAGGTGTGGATTTATTACTTGTTGAAACCATCTTTGACACCTTAAATTCCAAAGCTACCATTGTTGCTATAGGAGATGTTTTTGAAAAACTAAAAGTAAAAATACCTGTTATGATTTCTGGTACTATTGTAGACCAAAGTGGGCGTACTCTTTCCGGTCAAACACCGACTGCCTTTTGGATATCCATTGCCCATACTCCTCAGTTGTTGAGTGTAGGCTTGAACTGTGCTCTAGGTTCTGCCCAAATGTATCCTTTTCTAAAAGACTTAGCTCAAGTTGCCAGCTGTAATATAAGTCTATATCCAAATGCAGGCCTCCCTAACGAAATGGGAAAGTATGATGAAACACCACGTTTTATGCGAGAGCAAATAGAGCTCTATCTGAAAGAGGGGCTAGTTAATTTACTTGGAGGCTGTTGCGGTACCACTCCAGAGCATATTAAGGCTATAGCGGAGGCCTGCCGTGAAGTGAAACCTCGTCAAATTGCGAGTGAAACGAGGGCGCCATTATCACTCAGCGGTTTAAATCCATTAATAGTAAATGAAAATATAAATTTTGTCAATATTGGTGAACTGACGAACATTACTGGATCCAAAAATTTTTCACGTCTTATTCTAAGCAATGATTTTGAAAAAGCAGCTATTATTGCTAGAGAGCAAGTAGAAAGAGGAGCTCAAATTCTTGATATCAATATGGATGAAGGGATGCTCGATTCAAAGCAGGCAATGTCACATTTTATCCGCCTTATTTCTAGTGATCCAGATGTTTCTTGTGTTCCTTTTATGATAGATTCTTCTAAGTTTGAAGTTATTATCGAGGGACTTAAAAGTACCCAAGGTAAATGTATCGTAAATTCTATCAGTCTTAAAGAAGGTGAGGGAAATTTTATATCACAGGTGCGAGAAGTTATGAAATATGGGGCGGCCATAGTTGTTATGGCGTTTGACGAGAAAGGACAAGCGGATAGTTTAGAGCGACGGATCGAAATTTGTCAACGTTCGTATAATTTGCTAGTTAATCGGCTTGGTTTCCCAGCACAAGATATTATTTTTGATCCCAATGTTTTAAGCATAGCTACTGGTCTTACGGAACACAACAACTATGCGATAGATTTTATAGAGTCAGTACGTTGGATTAAGAAAAACTTAGCCCACGTCAAAACGAGTGGCGGGATTAGCAATATTTCGTTTTCCTTTCGTGGTAATCAAGTTGTGCGTGAGGCGATGCATACTATTTTTCTCTATTATAGTATCAAAGCGGGACTAGATATGGGTATCATAAATGCTGGCCAGCTCGTTATCTATGATGAAATCAATCCGGAATTTAGAGAAAAAATTGAAAATGTCATCTTTAACCGCCATGAAAACGCGACAGATGAGTTAATTGCTTTAGCAACGTCTTTTAGAAAAGATAGTCAGATAACAGAAAATCATAGTAAAAATGCCAATCAATGGCGTGATTTGAATGTTGCTGAGAGAATACAGTATGCAGTACAAAAAGGAAATAATGAATATATAAATATAGATGTAGAAGAGGCTCGCCAGTTTTATAAAACGCCATTAGAAGTAATTGAGGGACCACTTATGGATGGCATGAATGTTGTTGGTAATCTTTTCGGTGACGGTAAAATGTTTTTACCTCAGGTTATAAAGAGTGCCCGCGTTATGAAACAAGCTGTTGCTTATTTGACTCCGTTTATAACTGAAAGTGAAGAAAAAGTATCGAAACAAGCCCCAAAGACGCAAGCTAAAATACTCCTAGCAACAGTCAAAGGAGATGTGCATGATATTGGTAAGAATATAGTCGGTGTCGTTCTTTCCTGTAATAACTTTGAGATTATAGATTTAGGAGTGATGGTATCAGTAGAGAAAATACTTGAGACTGCTAAAACAGAGAAGGTAGATATAATTGGTCTTTCAGGTCTAATAACTCCGTCTCTGGAAGAGATGATTTCTGTTGCCAAGGAAATGGAGAGGCGAGGTCTCAAGTATCCGCTTTTAATTGGTGGTGCTACTACTTCTGCATTACATACTGCTGTAAAAATAGAACCACATTACAAAGCACCAACTATTCACGTTATTGATGCTTCGCGAAGTGTTTCTGTAACCCAAAATATTATCAACCAAAAACAAAGTTCTAAGTATTTGGCAGATATTCGCAAGGAGTACGATGCTATTCGTACCAAATACCAAAATAGAAGTAATCAAAAAGAATATTTGAGTATTCAAGAGGCACGAGACAATCACCTCTCACTGGATTGGAGTCTTGAGATTGCTAAGCCCAATAAGTTAGGATTGCATTCTTTTGACGACTTTTCAATAGAGACCTTACGTGAATATATTGATTGGTCTCCATTTTTTATAAACTGGGAGATGAAAGGGAAGTATCCTGAAATTTTATCGAATCCACGTTATGGTGAGGAAGCAAGCAAAGTATTCAAAGATGCTAATCAGCTACTAGATAAGATCATACAAAAAAAACAAATAATGGCTAGGGGTGTTTTTCGCCTAGCTCCAGCTAATAGTATTGGTGATGACATTGAAATTTACGAGGAAAACTATTATGAAAACTATGATATTATAAATACGAGAAAACAAGTAGCACTGGTTTTACATACTTTACGTCAAGAAGCAAAGAAACGAGAAGGCGAAGCAAATAGAGCTCTCTCCGATTATATTCGACCTTATAATGCAAAGACAAGAGGAGGGCAAAATCTTATAAATTATGATCTGGACTATATAGGAGGTTTTGCCCTTACGACAGGCATTGGTGTTGAGGAATTGGCGAACTTTTATGAAAAAAAACATGATGACTATAATAGCATTATGATCAAAGCATTGGCTGATAGGCTTGCAGAGGCTTTTGCAGAATATATGCACAAGGAGATCAGAGAAAATTATTGGGGGTACGAAAAAGAGGCTAAGTTTAGTAACCTGGATTTGATTCGTGAAAGGTATGCTGGAATACGCCCAGCACCTGGTTATCCTTCCCAGCCAGATCACAGCGAGAAAATGAATCTCTTGGCCTGGTTGAGTGCCGAAAAACATGCTGATATTCAATTAACTGAAAATATGGCAATGAGACCAGCAGCATCTATAAGTGGTATCTATTTTGCTAATCCCAAGGCGAAGTACTTTGCCTTGGGATTGATTTCTAAAGAACAGCTTGAAGACTATGCTAAACGGAAGAATTTTAGTATAACGCAGATGGAGAAATGGCTTGCTAGTAGCCTAAATTATAATCCCTAATTTGATTTTAATTATAAAAAATCATTTACAAGCAAGCATAACAAGATATTCTGACCACCTTGTGTATTACTTTGTAGTATGTCAACACCGTGTGAGAACTATCATTATAGAGGGGGCTTAGCTCAGCTGGTAGAGCATCTGATTTGCATTCAGAAGGTCATCGGTTCGATCCCGATAGTCTCCAAATATAATTAAGATGGCAAATATAATGAAAACATAGGACTGCCTAAGTTTTGTTTTTTTGAGTGGCAGTCCTATAAAATATATTCAAATCAACTTACTTTGATAAAGCTTAGGCTGCTTCTTCAACTTTAAGTTCTTGCTTATCCTCTTCCTCCTCATCTACTACAGTTTCTTCTTTTTTCTTTGTTGCATCAAAGCGCACGGAGTGAGCAACCACTTTAATGCGACTATGTGTTTTACCTGCTTTATCCTTCCAGCGATCCTCACGCAATTCACCCTGTGCAGTGATTTTACTACCCTTAGTCAGGTATTTATCACAATTTTCAGCTAAAGTGCCCCAGCATTCTATCAAAAAAAAGCTGACCCCTTTTTTCCTATTTTGTGATTCACCCCATTCGTGATTCGTAGCTATACGAATGTTGGTTACTGTCTTACCCTTACTTGTTTTACGACATTCTGGATCGACGGTTAGGTTGCCATCCAGAATTATCTGTGCTAGGTTATTCATCGTTATACTCCCTTTCCCTTTTTATAATAATAATTTGTATAATAACTTTTCTGTACTATACAAATACTGTTATTTCAGATCATGTATTCACTGAATCACAGTATATAATATAAGGTCTTAAAGAGTTACTTTGTTTTGCAAAAAAAACAAAAAAATTGATTTTTTTTTAATAAGCATAATTACGAAAAACACCTGTTAACTTTGTAAACTGTAGAACCTGATTTATTTATTTTACTTTTTATATGAGTACTATAAAAAAACTATTTCATAATTGACAAAAAAACATATCATGCTAAATTGTCTTTAATATGCGTTCATATGAAATGGTAGCTATTCTCTCGCCAATAAAGCAGAGCAATAAATGCGTAGAGGCTCTAGACAATCTTTTTAAGAGGCACGGTGTCATGGTAAAAAAGGAAGAAAAATGGGGAGAAAAAAAAATCTTTCACCCCAGAGATCGTAATATAAGAAAAGCTCTTTTCCTTTATAGAAACTGTAGAATTAAACCAGAATTGCTTAAAGACTTAAGTAAGGATTTACAGATAGATTCGCACATATATCACTTTTCGTTTAAACGTACTACTTAAAATGGCTGGAGATCTAAATCATGTGATGTTGGTAGGACGTTTTACACGAGATCCTGAACTACGTCAATTGAACACAGGAACTAACTTGTGTCGCTTTTCTGTTGCTAACAATAATATTTATACCAGTAATGGGAAAAAGAATGAAACAGTTTCTTTTTTTAACTGTGTTGCTTGGGGGCGTCTAGCAGAAATTATTCAGCAGTACTGTCATAAAGGGAAGCAAGTCGCTCTTAGTGGTAGACTCAGTCAAAATTCATGGCAAGACAATGACGGGAAAAAGAATTCATCAGTAGAGTTAGTTGTAGATCAGCTTCAACTTTTAGGAGCAGTGCAAAATAAAGATGGCAATAATCTGGCTCCGATGAGTATGGGAAAAGATGAGCGATTTAAAAGCACGGCATCGGTTTCTCAAGAGGAAAAAGTTGTAGAAATGATGCCAAGTTCAGAAGGACATGTGAATCCAGACGATGATGATATCCCTTTTTAACTTAAATAAGGAATAAGTATAATGAAAGTAATTTTAAGAAAAAACATATTAGGGCTTGGTGATTTTGGCGAAATCAAGGAAGTCGCTAATGGCTATGCTCGTAATTATTTACTACCACGGAATATAGCTGTCTCTGCATATGCCGGGACTAGTAAGGCTATAGAACATCAACGAAAAGTTTTAGAGCGTAATAAGTGTAAGCGTGAGGATAGTATGAAAGATTTAGTCAAGCGTTTAGAAGAATTTGGTGTTTTTGAAGTGGCCGTTAGACTAGGTAAGGATAATAAAATATTTGGTTCTGTTAATAATATAAAAATTTCCGAAACATTGGCTAGTAAAAATTTTATAATTGATAGACGTAAGATAATTATGCATGAAAACCTACGTACTCTTGGCCTGCATACTGTAAAAATACAACTTCTCTCTAATGTAAACACAAGTATCAAGATTGATATTGTGCCAGATGCTCTCTCCTTGAAAAAAATGAATGAAATAAAAGAAGATGAAGAGAAAAGGAAAAAAAGGGCAAGTAAAAAGCTTGAGCCTAAAGAATGTGCGACTCCAGATATAAGTGATACAACACAGACAGATACAAAAGAGAAAGTGGAAGAAAAAAAATCCGAAGTAGATAATAAAACAAAATAGTGGCGATAGTAGCGCCTCACGATGTAGAAACAGAACGTCAACTAATTGGCGCTCTGATGGTTCGTTCCCAAATAATTCCAGATATTGATTCTCAAATGAAATCTGAAGATCTCTATTTAGAGTCTCACCGCCTTATCTACAACACAATAATTGAACAAAACAGAAGTGGGATGCTTGATATTGACGCTATTCAAGTAAGCCAACGCCTAAGTGATTTAAAGAATCTAGAGCGATCTGGGGGAACGAGCTATGTAATGAGTCTGGCTCAGAATGTAATCGCACCTGGCAATGCAATAAAACATTGTCAGCGCATCAAAACTCTTTCAGTACGACGCAACTTGATTAGAGTTGCCAATGAGATCGTAGAAGAATCATCACAGGCAATAGAAAATGAGTCTTCATTTTTACGTAAAGTAGAGGATAAAATATTACAAATTACCAATGAGAGTTTCTCTTCTGAAATTCTTTCTACTGCTGAGCTTAAACTAGAATTTCAATCGCATATACGATCACTATTAGAGGCAAAGGGTAAAATAAGTGGCTTAAAGACAGGCTTTAGGGATTTTGATAAGATGACTGCAGGACTCAAAAAAGGTGAGTTGATTGTGGTCGCGGCACGACCGGGTCTTGGTAAGACGACCTTTGCCCTTAACCTCGCTTCTAATATAGCAACCGAAGCTGATGAAAGTATTTTACTCTATTCCTTAGAGATGAGTCAGATTGAGATTATGATGCGTCTAGTTTGTTCTCGAGTCCAAATTCCTCATGACCACCTAAAAAGGGGGCAGGTAAATGCAAGTCGCAAGAACGACCTTGATATTGCAATTGATGAAATTTGTCGCTCCCAAATTTATATTGATGACACTGGTGATCTTAGTATTTGGGAATGCATGGCTCGGACACGAAAATTCAAGTTAGATATGGAACAACAGGGTAAAAAATTAAGCCTTGTCATTGTTGATTATTTACAGTTAATGAGTGATCCAGGTGCACGTAAGCTTGGACGACAACATGAAGTAGCCACAATATCACGCTGTCTGAAGCAATTAGCTAGAATTGTAGGAGTTCCTCTTATAGCTGTTTCTCAGATGAACCGATTAGTAGAACAAAGACGCGGCGGAGATAAACGGCCTCAGTTATCCGACTTACGAGAATCAGGAGCAATTGAGCAGGATGCTGATATTGTTATGTTTATTCATCATGATCAACAAGAGGATAGTGATGAGCAAGGTGCAGTTCAGACAGAGGATGATTTAGCAAATATGGGAAC
Organism: Leptospirales bacterium; assembly: GCA_014238825.1. GTDB lineage: Bacteria > Spirochaetota > Leptospiria > Leptospirales > Leptonemataceae > JABAAI01. Next base: position 1,647 of record JABAAI010000002.1, on the reverse strand, counting down.
AGTTGAAGTAATAGTTGCTAAGCACCGCAATGGACCTGTTGGTAATTTCCGTCTTAGTTTTCGTCCTCATATTAACAGATTTGACAGCACAGACATTCGTATATAGTTTTTATAATAAGCTAAGTTTTTTGATTTTTAATTAATGGATACCTTATCTGGTATTTTTTATAAAATAAGACACAAATATAATATAACCAACTTCCGATAATATATCTTATGTCTTATTCATTTAATTTTTCTAGCTTAGATAAATTCACTCCAAGAAGCCGAACTTTTTTAATGCCAAAATCAGTTTTTGTTAATAGCACTTCTAAAATATTTATTATTTCAGCTGCTTCATGATAAGCTTCTTTTTTAGTTTGGCTACGAGTGACTGATTTAAAATCAGTATACTTTAATTTGAGAGTGATGGTCTTCGCTATAAACTTTTGTTGCTTTGAAATCTCTAAAACTTGTATAGTTAATTTTTCTAAAGTTTCTATAGCTTCTTCTTTTTTATAAATATCATTAGCAAAAGTCATTTCTTTGCTTATTGACTTTCGTTCTCTTGAAGGATTTACCAACCGAAGATCTATGCCACGGGCAACATCATAAAGATAATCACTAAACTTTCCAAAATGATTTTTTAAATTTTCATATTTAATTTTTCGTAAATCATCACCTGTATATATATTTAAGTAGTTCATTTTTTTTTCTGTAGCAGGACCTATTCCATGAAATGATCTTATTTTTAACTTTTTCACAAAATTTTCTCCTTGCTCAGGTAGAACTAAAGTAAAACCATTTGGTTTTTGATAATCACTGGCTATTTTGGCTATAAATTTATTATAAGATACTCCCGCAGAAGAGCTGAGTTTAAGCTTTTCCCAAATCCTTGTTTTTATCTCTTTTGCTATTAGAGTTGCAGATCCATGACATAGCTTAGTGTTTGTTACATCTAAATAAGCTTCATCTAAAGAAACGACCTCTACGATATCAGTATAATCATAAAAAATAGCTCTGATGTGTTTTGAGGCTTCTTTATAAGCACTAAAACGTGGCTCTAGGAATATCGCATGAGGACAAAGGCGATACGCATTAGAAGATGACATAGCCGAATGGATACCATATTTTCGGGCTTCATAACTGCATGTGGAAACGACTCCCCTACTATTTGGATTACCACCTACAATTACCGGCTTATTACGATATTCAGGAAAATCTCTTTGCTCTATAGATGCATAAAAGGCATCCATATCTATATGAATAATTTTACGGATCATTTTTAAAAAATTATATCTTCCTATATTTGTTAAGCAATTAGATCTTTTATCGTAATTTAAGCTTTTTTGAAATTACATATAGAGCAATTCCTAATGAAACAGAGGCATTTAAAGATTCCAATTCTTCTGCTATGGGGATATAAAGACGATGGCAATGAATATTAGCACTTAAGCCCTGACCCTCAGAACCTAGTACTAATCCAAATGGATAATTATCCAAGTCAATACCACGAATGTTTTCTATTTCTTCTATGTTGGTGAATTTCTTAGCTATTCTATTTTGAGAATCAAGGAGATTGTCAGCATTATCTCTAAGATCTAGTCCATATAGGAAGTGCTCGCTATTCTTATAGTTTGCAAGAAAATCATTTAGTTCATTCATGGA
>JABAAI010000029.1 GCA_014238825.1 Leptospirales bacterium | reverse complement strand
TTAATATAGTATTGGTGATATTAGCATAAATTTAAAGTCAATGAAATCAGATAATTCTACAAACCTTGATCTGCCAAGCTCAACAACGAAATCGCAAAAAGTATATCTACAGGGCTCAAATCCTAATATCAGAGTTCCCATGAGAAAAATATCACAAACAGATACCAAAACAGAGACAGCTTCTATTCCAAATAGCCCTATCCTCGTTTATGATACTTCTGGTCCCTATACAGACAATGAACAAAAAATAGACATCCAAAAAGGTATAGAAAGAATTCGTGAACCTTGGCTTAAAGAGCGAGGCGATACCGAAGAAATAAAAGATACTAACGAAAATAGCAAAAAACAGGGAATAACTCAGCTAGCTTATGCCCGTCGTGGAATTATTACAGCGGAAATGGAGTTTGTTGCGATACGGGAGAATCAAAACCGTGAAAACGCTAGTGAACATATAACTGACGAACTGCCTGCTAATACTTTCGGTTACAATGCCCCTAAGCAAATTACACCCGAGTTTGTACGTAGTGAAATTGCAAGTGGGCGAGCTATTATCCCTAATAATATAAACCATCCTGAAAGCGAACCAATGATTATTGGGCGTAACTTTTTGGTAAAAATAAACGCAAATATTGGTAATTCGGCCCTTTCTTCTGATATAAAAAAAGAAGTAAGAAAAATGGTACATGCCGTCTATTGGGGTGCTGATACCGTAATGGATTTATCAACAGGCAAGAATATCCATGATACCCGTGAGTGGATTATTCGTAATTCACCTGTACCAATAGGTACCGTCCCCATCTATCAGGCACTGGAAAAAGTAGGCGGTGAGGCTGAAAAAATGACTTGGGAAATCTATCGCGATACCCTCATTGAACAAGCCAAACAAGGAGTAGACTATTTTACGATACATGCTGGAGTACGCCTATCTCATATACCACTGACGGCAAAACGAATTACCGGTATCGTTTCCAGAGGCGGGGCGATTATGGCGAAATGGTGCTTACAGCATCATAAAGAAAACTTTTTGTTTGAGCACTTCGAAGAAATTTGTGAAATAATGGCCAAGTACGACATCAGCTTTTCCCTAGGTGATGGACTACGCCCTGGTTCTATTGCTGATGCCAATGATGCCGCTCAAATTGCCGAACTGATGACCTTAGGTGATTTAACTAAAATTGCTTGGAAGCACAACATCCAAGTTATGATTGAAGGCCCTGGCCATGTGCCAATGCATGGTATTCAAAAAAATATAGAATTACAACGTCATTATTGTAAAGATGCCCCTTTTTATACATTGGGCCCACTTACCACTGATATTGCTCCTGGACACGACCACATAACATCAGCGATTGGTGCAGCTATGATCGCTTGGTATGGAACTGCCATGCTCTGTTATGTCACACCAAAAGAACACTTGGGTCTACCTAACGAAGATGATGTCAAACGCGGTATTATTGCCTATAAAATTGCTGCCCACGCTGCTGACCTCGCAAAGGGTTTACCCGGTGCTCAACTTAGAGATGATGCCATTTCAAAAGCGCGCTTTGAGTTCCGCTGGGAGGATCAATTTAACCTCGGTCTAGATCCAGAAAGAGCTCGTGCTTACCACGATGAGACCTTGCCCAAGGAATCGGCTAAGATCGCCCATTTTTGCTCAATGTGTGGTCCAAAATTTTGTTCTATGCAAATAACTCAGGAACTTAGAGATTATGCTAAAAGCATAGAAAAAAATGAAAATGAAGCCAAGAATCAAGGGCTAAGGGATAAAGCAAAAGAATTTGCTACAACTAAGGGAGGTATTTATACTTAGATAGTTTTAGATGGTTTTATAAGCTTTATAAAATATTTTAGAAAATTTATTGGAGAATTTATTTATGGAAGAAGAAATAAAAAAGATTATGGATAATGCTAAGGATAGAATGAAAAAAACTATCGAATCATTTAAAAAAGATATTACCAACATCCGTTCTACGCGTGCCTCAGCAGCCATACTAGATAATGTTAGAGTAGAATATTACGGAACACCGACACCACTGTTACAGTTAGCATCCGTTAGTGTCCCAGAGGCCCTTTTACTACTAATCCAACCTTATGATAAATCGTGTATTGGAGATATAGAAAAAGCTTTACACAAAAGTGATTTAGGTATCTCTCCCCAAAGTGATGGTAATGTGATTAGACTTGTGATGCCTGAATTAAGTACTGAGCGTCGTCAAGAATTAGTAAAACAGCTTAAGATTCGCTTAGAGGAAGGCAAAATTTCTTTGCGTAATATACGCCGTGATGGCAATGATGAAATTAAAAAATTAAAAGAAAAAGGTGCTTCTGATGATCAAATTAAAAATCAGCAAAATGAAATGCAAACTTTAATAGACTGTTATGTAAAGGAATGTGAGGAGCTATATAGTAAAAAGGAAGAAAATATACTAAAGGTATAATGTCAGCCGAAGCCCTTATTCGCTCCAAAATCAACCCTAAAACCATTTTAAAAAAAAAGAGTAAGACACAAGATAAATCTCAGTGCTCTCCCAAGCATGTGGCCCTTATTTTGGATGGCAACGGACGCTGGGCTAAGAAAAAAAACATGCCTCGCTTTCAAGGGCATCGTGCTGGTGCCAATAAGCTAAATCAATTCTTAGAGATAGCTATAGAGGCAAGTATACCTGTTGTTTCCTTATATACATTTAGTACAGAAAACTGGAAACGCCCTATAAAAGAAGTTAAATTCCTTTGGAAACTACTGGAGGAATACTTTAAAACTCAGCTAAAACGATGCTGTGAATTAGGGCTTTGCATCAGAATTTCTGGCGATATAAGTAAATTACCGCTTAAAAGCCAGTATTCTCTACAAGAAGCCGTAAAGCGAAGTGCTAATGGTTCTAAACTAATTGCTAATTTTTGTATAAACTATGGCGCACAAGATGAAATTTTGCGAGCTTGTAATTCTATTATCTCAAAACGATTAGCTCTCTATGATAATGGTGAAAAAAGCAAAGCGAACTCAGCTCTTGAAATCAAGGAGTTCGAAGCAGCCCTCTTCACCAATGGTCTTCCTCCTGTGGACCTTCTTATTAGAACTGGGGGAGAAATGCGTCTTTCAAATTTTCTTTTATGGCAATGCGCTTATGCCGAAATGTACATAACTGATACCTTATGGCCTGATTTCTCCTCTGATGAATTCAATAATGCCATAGACGCCTTTACAAAAAGACAGAGACGTTTTGGTGGTCTCTAGGTTTAATAATAAATATATATAGATATATGAAATTTAGTACAAATAATTAAAAAATGTCTTTCCCCTCTAGTAACTCTCCCATCCCTTTTTATAAAATGGAAGGCTGTGGTAATGACTATATTTTCATCGATATACGTGAGAGCTCTAGTGAAACTCCTTTTAGACCAACAAAAAAAGAAATTATAAGACTAACCAATAGAAATACTGGTATAGGTGGTGATGGATTGGTAATTATTTCTCAAAATAAAAAGAGAGAAACAAGTATGCTAATGTGGAATGCAGATGGCAGCCACTCTGATATGTGTGGTAATGCTTTGCGTTGCATTGCCCTCTTAGAACATAAAAAGACAAAGAATACAACTTTCTCTATCCAAAGTGGAAAGCAATCTCACAAAATACGTATTTTAGAAAGTACTAAAAAAATAGATAAGAGCAAGCAACAAAAAGAAAACTATTCAAAAGATAATTTAACATCAATTAAGATCGAAGTTGAAATGGGAAGTCCTCTTTTAAGGGCTGAAGATATTCCATTTAACCCTAAATTTGCTAAGGATGTAAATCTAAAGGGTCTGATTTCTGCTACTCTTGAGGCAAATCCATTTACTAATCAAAAAATTTATACTCTCTCCATTGGTAATCCACATTGTATTCTTTTTTTTGATGATGATTATGATTTAGAGCAAGCCCCCTTAGAAAATCTGGGTAGTATTTTAGAAGTTCACCCCGCTTTCCCTCAGCGTTGCAACGTAAGTTTTTGTGTAAACCAAGGGGATGGCCTAAGAATTCGTACTTTTGAACGTGGCAGTGGAGAAACTATGGCTTGTGGGAGTGCTGCATGCGCCGTTCATGTTGCATCTGTTCTTAAGACAAAGAGCAAGGCTAATGCTTTGCAAAAGATATACCTCCGTGGAGGCGAGTTAGAAATTAAGTGGATCTATAATTCTGATAAAATGCAATCTATATTCATGAGAGGACCTGCCAGATTAGTCTATAGTGGAGAATTTAAACGCTCTGATTTTAAGGATAATCATCAGACATTTTTATAGCTAGAAAACTATTTATGACACAATCATTTCAGAAGATTATCATGTTAACTTTTTTCATTAAAAATTCTTTTTTTATTGTGATATAATATATACTATTTTTATTTAATCACTGGGCTAATTGCTTAACTCATTTAAAGATCGATAAAACTAAAAAATTTTAATACCCTAGTTACATAATGCAAAAAATTTTAATATTACTACTACACAATTGGCTTCTGCTAGTAAGCATCAGTCTTATACTTGCCTTTGTACTCTGGCAACGCTTACCCCAATATACAGAAGATAAAAAGATAATTGGAATAAATGTAGAAAAAACTTTTGCAAATTTAAATCTAAAAAGGATTACTAATGAAACAAGCAAGCAAAAAAAGCGACCGCCAAAGCTAATCACAAAGACAGGCACAAAAATAGGCAAAGAGAAAAATAATAAAAAAACTATCTTATATTTCTTTGCCACTTGGTGTACCGTTTGTAACTTACAAAAAAGCTCTATGGAAAAAATTTATAGTGAGATGAAAAAAGAAAATTTTGAATTGCTAGTCATCTCTGAAGAAAAGCCACAGGTATTGAGTGCCTATCAAAAAGAAGTGAAAACCAGCTATCCCATCTTTGCCGATATAGACGGTGAAGCGCATCAACTGTTCCAAATCAAATCCTACCCCACTATTATTTGGCTGGAAGAAGGAAAAGTGAAAGATATAGAACACGGTTTAAATTTATTGCTGGGCTATTTTGTCCGCTATTGGGTAAAAGGAACTTTAATGTAGAGAGCGTCCTCAATAGGGTTTTTCTCGACACTCCTCGTTTTCTCGATAGTCCTTTCGAAAATCCTAATGACAAAAACTAATAAAAAGATTGCCGTCCTAGATTTTGGAGGTCAATATGCTCATCTCATCGCGGCTAGTATCCGTAATTTAGGAGCCTACTGTGAAATTGTAGCTCCACATCACTTAGACCACAAAAAGGCCAAGCAAGAATACGCCGGTCTAATTTATTCTGGTGGTCCTAACTCTGTATATGATAAGAATGCTCCAGTAGCTGATCCCCAGTTAACCCAGATAAATATACCACTACTAGCAATCTGCTATGGTCAGCAGCTTATAATTCAACAGATGGGTGGTGAAATAAAGCCTGCTAAGAATCCTGAATATGGTCCGGCCTCGCTCATAATCCAAGAAAATAATGGTATCTTTTCGGGAGAAAAGCTAGGAGTAGCAAAACAAGTCTGGATGAGTCATGGTGACATAATAGAAAGTATCCCGCCTCAGTTTAAGCTAAGCGCAAAAACAAAGGATTGTCCTTATGCCGCTTTAAGCCACCGCGAGGCCAATATCTTTGCTCTGCAATTTCATCCAGAAGTACGAGAAACTGAATGTGGCATGCGCATCTTAGCTAATTTTATTCGCATTTGTGGTCTGACTAACACTTGGAAACTTAGTGACTTCCTAGAAAATGAAAAAATGAAAATAAAAGAACAGCTTGCGAATAAAAAAGTGTTTTTCCTCTTATCTGGAGGAGTTGATTCTACGGTTGCTTTCGCCTTAATTGCTAATTGCCTAGAAGCAGATAATCTCATCGGACTACATATCGATACTGGCTTTATGCGTCATCGAGAAAGTGAAACCGTAAAAACAGCATTACAGTCTATAAAAAAAACAGGCAAAAAAGAAAAAACCCACCCGCAAATCAAGATAGTCGATGCCTCAGAACAATTTTATACCGCACTCCAAGGCATCCATGATCCAGAAGAAAAGCGTCATATAATCGGCAGATTATTTGTAGAAGTTCAACAAGCCACGATAAAATCACTTGGTCTTAATGCCGAGGAATGGTTCCTTGGTCAGGGTACCATATACCCTGATACTATTGAATCTGGTTCGAGTAAACACAGTAAACGAATTAAAACACACCATAACCGCGTAGAAGAAATCGAAATTCTATTAAAAAAAGGACGAGTAATCGAGCCAATTAGCTCCTTGTACAAAGATGAGGTACGCAAGCTAGGTCGCCTCCTTAAATTGCCAGAAGATCTCTTAGAGCGTCATCCTTTCCCCGGTCCTGGACTTGCTGTACGCTGTTTATGTAGCTCTAACTCAGCGGATCAAAAAAGCCCATATCTAAAAAAAATAGCCAAAGAAAAAAACTTCCCCCTCGACTTTTATCCTCACTCCGAAAGACTGACGGCCTCTGTTCTACCTCTAAAATCTGTAGGTGTACAAGGAGACAAACGGAGCTATAAACACTGCCTAGCCCTCTTTCTAAAAGAAAATGTTTCTTTTAACTGGCAGTGGCTCTTAGAACTTGCCCGAGAAATACCCAATCAAAACAAAGAAATAAATCGCGTGGTTATACACTTAGGAGCAAGTAATTGTATCAAATTTGAAAGGAAGTGCGGCGAGTATCTAAGTCATGAGCGCATCGCTTTACTTAGACAAGCCGACCATATTCTAATGCAATTCCTAGTAAAAAATAAACTTTATGATGATATTTGGCAATTCCCGGTAATTTCACTACCAATAGCAAAAGAAAACGAAAAGGATAAAAAGACTAATGCACTAGTCCTAAGACCGGTAAGTTCTAATAACGCCATGACAGCCTCAGTCTATTGTATGAAAATAGATTTACTTTTTAGGCTCCATAAAAAATTGCTAAGCCTAGCACAATGCAATACTGTATTTTATGACTTAACAACTAAGCCTCCTGGCACTATTGAGTGGGAGTAAACTTATAATTTCTTATGGATATTATTAAATCACGCCTAGTTTATATTCTTATTGTTTTTAGCATTTGCCTAGGGGTAGTGGCATGGCGAACGTATGCGCTTGGCTTGGGAAAAAATAGTAAAACAAGCAATATCTCTGTAATACGAGGAAGCATTTATGACAGACATGGTTTTACCCTCGCCCTTAGTGAAGAAGCAAGCACCATCGCCCTTGCTCCTCAAGAAATATATGATTTTGAACAGACCGCTGAATTCTTAGCTCCTTATTTGGAAATCAGTTCTAGAAAAATACTACAGGCTATTTACGAAAGAAAAAATCAGCACTATTTTTATCTAAAACGCCAAGTAGATAACTTTATCGCCGATCAAATAATGGATTTAGGATTACTCGGAGTACATCGCGAGCGAGAATATCGCAGGCATTATCCGGGTAAAAACTTAGCTAGTAATCTTTTGGGCTTTGTAGGTCGGAATCAAATCACAGCCCTTTCAGGAATGGAAAGAAACTTCAATAAAGTATTATCCGAGCCAAGCAAAGTTGAAAACCTTCTCAAAGGCTCTGGACTTCAATTAAGCATAGACTCACTTTTTCAATACCATCTAGAACGCGAGTTAGGCAAAGCACACTCACAATCAGAAAGTAAGCGCTCAGCAGCTACTCTTATGGATATTAAAACTGGTGCAATCTTAGCGATGACAAGCCTACCTAACTTCAATCCCAACGAATACTGGAAAGTAAATCATTCGAAAATAGGCAATTGGAACATACGCCTTAACTATGAGCCCGGCTCCACAATTAAAATCATCATGGCAGCCATTCTCCTCAAAGAAAAAGTCATCACGCCATCAGAACGTTTTTTATGCAAAGGGGAAATCCATTTTCATGATAGCACCGTCCGCTGTCGCTATGGAGACAATATCATAAAGCATGGCTATCTAAACCTTTCAGAAATTATAGAAAAATCTTGCAATGTAGGGATTATAAAAGCGATGCGTAAAATAAAGGCCCAAAAACTATATGAGTACATGAAGCAACTTGGCTTTGGTAAAACTACTGGTATTTTCCCACCGGGCTCTGGTGAAACTAATGGTTACTTTCCTGATCAAAAAGTATGGGTAGTATCGACTTCCTATTATATGCCTATTGGTCAAGGTTTCAGCGTTACCCCAATCCAAATACTAAGAGCAAGTGCCGCTTTAGTTAATGGTAACAAGATAATCCGTCCCTATGTAGCTTGGCGAATCAGATCATCACAAAACAATAAGATCCTAAATGAACAGCAAAATATCAAAAGAGAAGGTCCTTTCAACGAAAGTATAAACCGTAAAATACGTAAAATGATGCTGAACGTTGTTCGTTATGGTACAGGCAAAAAGGCTCAAGTCCCCGGATTAGATGTCCTTGGTAAAACAGGTACTGGCGAAAAATCTAGTGCCCGTGGTTATCTAAATAAATACGTGGCTTCTTTTATTGGCTTTTTCCCGGCCGATAAACCTCGGTACGGAATGATAATTCTATTAGATGACCCTGCCTTTGGTCATAGTGGAGGCACCCTTGCCGCCCCAGTCTTTAGCCGATTCGTACAAAAGATATTACCATTTCTAAAGAAACGATCTCGCTCCATCTTGCCAACAAGACTCTCAAGTCAAAAATCACAGACGCACCTAAAAGCAAAAAAAGATAAGTTATACGATTTTAGAGGCTTAGCGACTAGGGATGCCGTCCAAATATTAAATAAAATCTATGCTCTTAAAGTTGAGCTCAAAGGAAGTGGCTATGTTTATCGACAAGAACCTCCACCTGGTACAGCGACAAAAGGACTAAAAAAAGTCAGGCTTTATATGAGCGGTCTCAACTAGTTAATAGATTATTGAATAACTTCAATCAGCTCTTCTATTTTATGAATACCTGAATCTAGAGGATCAGGAACTCGTCTGTATACTAGTTTTACAATGCGAGAGACAGGACCAGCCAAACGACTAGTCGTCCCTGGCCACCGAATACGCACACCACCTGCATTACCTATTTTAATTTCCAATCTATTCTTTGCCTCAAAAGATCGTGTTTCTCCAGCTGGGATAAGTCGCCCTCTGTAAAGACGTCCGTCCTGAGTCCATTCGATATAGGATTCTTGAATAAACTCAAGTGACACCTTAATTTCATTCTGATAATCGCTCACGCTATTATTTTTTCCATCTATAGAGTCTATAGAATCTATAGACTCCTCGCTTAGATCCTCAGCTATTAATCCTGCTTCATCTGTATTTGCTAAATCATCTTCTAAGACTTCCAATTCCACTCTCGTAGAAAAATCATTTAATACAGTAGGCGTAAACTTTATCTTAAATTTCAAATCCTCTAAACCTTTTTTCTTATTATCTAGGATATAGCTTTCTCCTTCTTTACTTTTAAAAAGATAATTTTTATCATTACCAAGGCGGACATGAAAGGTACCCAAGGGAGCAAGTAAATCTTTAGTATCAACATTATCTAAACAAAACTTAAAAATAAAGTCATCAATTGAAAATCTCAAGGCATTAGGTGGACTAATAGAAAGAACATCTATTGCTGGTGAGCCCCCTGCCAGAGCTAAGTTCACTACATGAACTTCCCTTTCCCCCCCACAATAAATATCTTCTCCAGAAAATTTGCTTAGGTAATTTTTAAAAAAGTCATAATCAAAAAAACTAAAGAGAAATCCAGAAATCAGAACAACAAAGATACCTAGCAATAGATAGCGAAATAAACCTCGTTTTTCTATAACAAAATAATTAATATAAGTGAAAATTGAGTTTGGTCTCGTAAGTTCTTTTAATGGTGTTGCCAGCTCATCCATTTGCTGTTGATGAAAAAGATTGACTAAAGCATTACGATCTAG
>JABAAI010000028.1 GCA_014238825.1 Leptospirales bacterium | reverse complement strand
CAAAGTGACATTAATATCAAGGAAATGGTATTTCAAAAAAAATCTAATGCTTCAAAAACTAGTTTATCTAGTTCTATTTATTGGCAAAAGTCAAATATAGAATTAAAAGGTGAGGCAGAGTTACGCTTTCAAATTCATAATAATGGCTTGCGATGGGAAAGTAATTGGGATTTGCAGGCAGTTCTAGAAAAACTTCCTTTATCTTATCTTATGAAACAAATAAAAGAGGGCTATAGTGCTATGCAAGAGCAAGGGAAAGTTCTTCATATCCGTAAAAATCTAGAAGTATCTAAAAATGAATTTATTAAAAACAATCTTTATTTGAATATTTTAGCTGGTCTTAAGTTAAAAGCAAAACTTACTTTAAGCAAGGTGCAGGCTACTTATCCATTTCCTAAAAATCTTTTTTTTAGTGTAACTGCTAATGCTAATCATTTACGAGTTGAATTAGAAAAGTCTGCGGAAACTAGACAAGAGAATTTCTCTGCTGATTTCCGTTATGCAATGTATTTTCAAGGGAGCTTGCCTAAGCATGATATTGATACAAAAATTTCTATAAAGAAAAACGAAAATCCATTTTCGTTCATAACCTCTTCTCAAGATCCACCAGAAGAACTTTTTTTAGAATATCGTTTTGACGGTTATGGTGTCTTGGCAGGAGATATTTTGCGTAGGTCCTATAGCTATCTAAAGATAGAAACAAGTAAATTGATTCTTGCTGATAAAGAAGTGATGAGAGCCATTTCATATTCTGGTGACTCTAAAGTTGATAGCTTGTATCTAGATAAGTACTCTCTTCGTAAGACAACTAGTGGTATTGAAGTAAATATATCTTTTTTAGGTCTTGCTCCTGATTTTAGAGTGAATGGTTCTGGCGCTTATAATATGGCCTTAGGTGGTGAGCTTCAATGTTCTGTTATAAGAAATGCTAGTTCCAAGAAAAACTCTAAGATACGTATTCTTGCTAGTGGTAAATGGGTCCCTAAGATTTAGACTTATTTTACTGCTTATATCTAAATTATTAAGCAACAAATTACTCTTGATTGACCCATAGCTTATATGCTATGTCAAAAAAAGGGGAATCAAAATAAGTTCAGGCGACAGGCTCTCTTTTTCATATACGTATCTCTGCTCTTTATATGCCTTAACTGCCAGAATACTATCTTTCGTGAAGATTCAGTTTTTTATGATGATAACTTGTCATTTTTAAATTTTGATGGTATCAAGACTGAACAGAGTATCTTAGAGCTGATTGATAATGCTCATGAGAGTATAGAGATATCTCTGTACAGTTTTGAGAATGATAAAATTGCTGATGCTTTAATTCAAGCCCATAGACGAGGTGTCAGAGTTCGTTCAAGTTCAGAGCTGGATTCTGAGTCTTCACCCGTATGGCAAAAGCTAATAAGACACGGTTTAGAAGTGCGCTTCGGTAATAACGGTGGTATTATGCATAATAAATATTTTATTATAGATAGGAAATATCTACTTACTGGATCAACAAATCTAAGCAATGGACTTTATTTGAATTTTAATCATATTATTATTCTAAAGAGTCCTAAGCTGGCCAATGAATTCTTGAGAGATTTTGAAGTTCAATATGCTAGTTATTATGGGATAAGAAAAGATGAGGGTTATGACAAGATCATTGGAGGAATAGAATATGAAAGTAATAATTTAAATTGGGAAAGCTATAAGTATCCAATAGGAGAAATGATGGTGAGTGCTTACTTTACTCCATATAAGGATAGTTTCATTGAGTATCGCTCTAACTATGATTACCCCTTATGCTCTGCTAGTTGTTTGAAAATATCATCTTCTGGTACTGGCCTTTGTCTTGATCAGGATTGTCAAGATAGGGCCTGCTATCAAGTAAATAATAGAGGGCAAGGTGAGATTATTTATGCACATTCTAATCATGATAGTGGAACTATGCTTTATTGTACCCGTTATGAAAACGCTATGAATCGTGTTATTGAATTCATTAGGCGGGCGAAGAATTCAATCTGGGTTTTGGCCTTTTCATTTCGTGATAGGCTTTTTATGGATGAGCTTATTAGAGTTAAGCAAAAGACACAACTTGATCTAAAGGTCTGGATTGACTATAATCAATTCCGTTCGGCTTATAATTTGAGCGGTACTAGTTACCTTGCCTTTGCTCAAGAAAGTGATTTTCTTAAAGTGTGTCGCCGTTCCAACGGAGCCTTAATGCATCATAAGGCTATTATAATTGATCAAGAACATTTACTTTTAGGCTCGATGAACTTTAGTCAAAATGCAGTTAATTCAAACGATGAAAATTTTTTGATTATAGAAAATGCACCCGCTCTGGCATACGGATTTTATCAAGAAGCATTGCGAATTGATAGGGACTCATATTATATAGAGGATTTAATAAAAGCAATGCCAGCTGATAATAATAATGATGATAATAACGAATAGTAATTAAGATATATTCATGAAAATAGAACGAGTAATGATATAGAGGGAGCAGGAGTTTAGTTATATGAATTATAAAAAAATTTTAGTTATAGCTAAATACCTTTTAATATTATTTATATTTTTAGGATTTTGGGCAAGTCTAAATTGTATTTCTCTAATTAACCCGGACTCAGGACAGAAGTTATATCAATTTGGCAAGTTTGAGAGCATCGAAGAACTTTATAAAAAACTAAGTAAATATCAAAACCCCAAGGGTATCTTACCAGATACTTTTATTCCATTTGCTGAAGCAATAAGTGATAATGAGAATGAAGCTAAGAATGGAGATGCTTTTCTTTATATCTCATCTTTGGCTCTTGATTTTCGCGAGTTCTTTGTTTTTGATAAGCGGCATGTGCTTATTATTTTAAGCCTAGAGCCATTATATTTTATTGAAATAGAAGATATCTCATTTTATCATCATTTTCAAAATCAGTTCGAACAAATAAAGGCTGGTTTTTTTTCTAAGGCCAAGCTTATTGTTACTGTTCCATATCTAAAAAAGATAGGATCAATTTCAGCAGAGGTCTACTTCTCTCCAAATGAAATTAACTATCAATTAAATTCAGATAATATGGCAATCCGCCAAACAGGTCCTAAAAACCCGCCTTTAGATCTTTGGCGTCTTTTTACAGCAGCAGATTTAGCAGAGATCTACTTTCCAGAATATACAGATGAGGGGATGCATCAAGTTATTCAAGAACATATTTTATTGGGTAAAAAAAGGAAAGTTTTTACGAAGCAGCTAGGATTTTTTGAAAATGGAACTGAATACATCCACTTAGCAAGCTCAGGGCCATTGTTTGCTTATGTATCAGGGGAATCTTTAGAAATTACAGAGGAGCTTTTAGGAGATGCAAGTCCATATTTTACTGATCTAGAAGCTCTCACACAGGATTTCATATTTCTTTTCTCTTTTTCTCCAACTGATAAGAGTGGGGACTTTGTTCTCAATCGAATCGATGGAAGTACTATTCTAATACGTGGTTCTAAGCATGATTTGTTGGGTCTGAGGGAGGCTCTTGCGACTGCTAGGCAAAATTCTAATATTATTGAGGTAAAAGAGCCAATTCATCGTCTAGTAATATCAGAAATTGCTAATAAATATAATAATGAAACTAATAATGATTATCTGCTTTTATATAATCCAAATCCTTTTCCATTGTCGCTAGGAGGACTTTATATTGCTCGCGATAGTGGATGCAATCTAGAAAATTCATGGACTGAGTTTAAGGCATTGCCTCTGGAAATAATCAAAGCACATAGTTATTTTCTTATCGCTCGTGAAGATAACACTATCGGAGCAAATTGGACTTGGGACGGCAGTATCACTAGTGATTATTGTCTAGCACTCGTGCGTTCTTCTTTGCCCCCAAAATCGATCTTGGATGAGTCTATTATTAATTTTGTTCATTTTAGTGATTTGCAAAATGAATCTATATATCAGCGCAATGGTACTTGTAAAGAACAAAACACTAATGATTTTGCAACTGATTTTATTTTATTAAGTGATACAAGCGATCCTTTATTTCCTTCTTCGCCTCTAAGTGCTCAAAGTCCTGAATGCGATGGAGGTGGTAATGCTAATGTGTCTAACTATGAATAAATTTATGAGAATTTTAAGGCTAGTTATTCTAATAATTTTAGTACTGCTTCCTCTGCAATTAAGTGCATTAGTAATTTACTTTAATAATTATTTCTTTTCCTTTGAGAATGCGGATTTCCAATCTTATGATGCTTCTGTTTTCCGTGAGAATCAAGTTCTACGAAGAGATAACAGTGATGATAGCTATAAATTATTTTATGGAGAATTAAGATTCTATTTAAACGAAGAATATAAAAATACTATTTTTCATATAGATGCTTCACGTTTTAACCTTTGGGGAGCAGATAACTTTCAAGGAGGAGATGATGGACACAATACCTTTTCTTTTAGTAAATTATATTTTGGATATGCCATTAGTGAAAATTCTCAGCTTAAATTAGGTCGTCATAAATATGAAATAGGTAATGCTCATTACGATTATTTTTTTTCTGATATTATCGATGGCTTTAGCTTTAAGCATTATTTTTCTGATTTTATGGCCCTGGGTATTATGGGTGATGTTCTTTCTAATAGTGTGCGCAATGAAGAAACAGGTGTGTATGGAATTTCTACAAAAGATGATGAGAAGCTTGATGATTTTCGTGGTGATACCATCAGTACTCGTGTTGGCTTTAAACTTAGTTTCAGAGATTTTAGTCAGAGAGAAATACAATATCAAGTAAAAGAACCCCACAATACAAATTTATCGAGAAGAAGAGCAAAAGCTAAAAGGAAATCTAAGCGAGTAAATGCTAAGAATAAAGGGAAGAGTGATTTTCTATCAAAATTTGGGCTTAGTTTATTTGCTTATCATCTTAGTTATGCAGCCAATACACAGGGTGGGGCAGATCTTTCTGAAAATGGGAAAAATTATTATAATAAAGCAGACGGTGATTTCCTGAACTTGAGTGGAATACGCTTTGATGGCACCTTCTTAGAGAATAGCTTAAAATTTGATTTTACTTGGGCCTACAGTTTAGGTGTTGATTTTCAGTTTAATGATGAGCATCGCTATCAGGATCATGCTTGGTCTTTGAATCTTGTTTGGGAAGATAATTTTAGAGATCTTATTAAAAATGAATTTTGCATCAGCCTTTCATCATTTGCTAGTAATTTTGCTGCGATGAAAGGCACTTCTATGGGTGGTATGCTACTTTGGGGTTATAAATCATATTTTGCGGCACCATATGCTAGCGCCTATCATTTTCGTGATTACGCGAAATATAATGATGTACCGCAATTAGTTGATAGAACAACAGCTAAGAGTTTTTTTAAGCTAGAGGACGAAATAAGCTGGTTAAATTACAGTATCTCACTTGCCTTATTGAGGCTATGGGAAACAGAGCAGATGAAGTACATGGGTACAGAGTTAGAATTATCGTTTGCATATAAGCTAGAGAATATCAGTTTTACTAGCCGCGTGGCTATTTTTAGACCAGGTGAATATTATGAAAACTATCCGCCAGAACCATATTTAGAGCAATCTTCTGGTTTTATTGCTAATAGTTTAGATGATTTTTATGGCTTTCACTTTGGAGTTTCATATCTTTTAGATTTTGATGAACTCTCTGTTTATAAAAAATTAAATTCAAAGTCAAAAATAAAAATTCAAAATAAAAAAATACAGCGCTTTAATTATAATGACTCTGGTAGGGATAGATTTACTGATTAAAGCTAGTAACAGCTAAGTTTATCAGGCAAAGGGAAATTTGTTTTGTTGAGTATCCGTAATATTGCAAGAGTTGATGGCTTTTTCTAGTTTAGCATTCAATGCATTGATGCAAGTTCCACAACCCTTTGCTGCACCAGTCCAATCAATCAAGTCATCCAAATCTCTAATTCCTCGTTTTGCCGCTAGGAAAATACTTTGATAGTCTATACTCATGCAACGGCAGATGTACTCATCTTGCTTCATTGGCAATATCCCATAGCTTTATTGTATACTGAGTTTTTCTTTTCTTTTTATCACTAGTAGATTCTAAGATTAGAGTTTCGTCTGGTTCAACTCTAAATAGTGCTTGGCCCTTTTTTATGACTTTCCCATTTTCTTCTTTAACTAGGATTTCTGTAACTTTACCAGAGAATTCAGCGTGGACTTTGTTGAACATTTTCATAACTTCTATAATGTACAAAGGATCTCCTTTTTTGAAGTGATCACCAAGTTCTAGATATGGTTTTGAATCTGGCGTCTCTCTTGAATAAAACATCCCTCCTGATTCTGCCACAATCATATCAGCAGCGTGCTCAGCTAAAGGCATCAGTGCTCTTAGAGATTTTTTTTCTTGGGCCTTATCAAATAGATGGGAAGGAACAAGAGGGCGAAGATAGTTATCCATCTTTATGTCTAGGATACCAGATTTTTTCCCAGCGTACAAAAGCAAATCCATAAGGACTAACTCCGATTGCAAGCTCGTGATATACGTTGGCGCTGTTTCTATGTCTAAAGAATCTTTTTCTATGTTATCATAAAAATCTAATGCTTGATTCAACTTTTCATCGTCATGGTCCCAAATTTGATTGATGGGGAGTGCATTTTCTCGTTTTTCCAATCTTAGATAGTGGTAGATGTCTTTTAATACACGCAGTGGTTTACGTTTCCAAACTAAGCGCTCGTTTTCAAATGTATATGCACGATTTAGATGGCGACCAAGCCAGCCAGCAAAGATATGCGGATTCTTTTGTAGTTTTTGGAGTGGAGATAAGATAAGACTATTTTTAGTGCTCCCTGAAATTTCTACTCCTTGTTCCTTCATTAGATGATAGGCATAATCCCAATCTATGTTTTCTAAGTTCATTGCCAGATTTGCTACAGCACAGAGATAGGCCTGAACAAAACTTGTATTAGGTTTTAGCATAGGATGTAAACCAAGGCAAAAGTTTATAATGCCATAGAGAAAGTCGCGGTTTGTCTGTAAATTTTCGCCTTGCAATTCCATGCAACGTAGAATATTAGCCAAGTTGTCTAGATTATCTCGCCTATTATTTCCACAAGAAACAAGCAGTGCAATATTGGAATCATAAGCACCTGCTAGGTGATAGGGGATAAAGGCCTTGGTATCAGGGTTTTTTATACCAATTCCCTGATCATCTCGAAGCTCATTTTCTAGGGGGCTAGACCAATATTCAATAAGTCCTCCAGCGGCGGGTTGTAAAATATTATTTTGGGCATTTAAGCGAACTTCGCCACCCGCTAGATGCTTTGGAATCCTTTGAGGGCAGGGCAATGTTTTGGCATGTACGGCAGTATAAACCATCGCTTGAAGTAGGGATTCAACTTCAAAAAAATCATTTTCATTATTGGGATTATAAAAGCGTAGTTTATAGACCATTTCACTAACTCGATGCTCCACTTGAATTCGAGTATTCATTTCCATAAAGAAGAAGGAATCTTCGCTTACTATGGTCTCAAATGTAGCAGCAGAATTTAAATTGACTTTTTTTGCAAAGGATACTGCCTGTTCTTCCATTTTACTTAGGGCTTTTCGGTCTTTTTCCAAAACAGAGGCTATTTGATCTTGTTTCTCTTGACGTGCTATTTCAATTTCAGTAGCAAATAGCTCGTCTGTAATCGAGAGTTCTACTTGCTTTTGCTCATGCATTTGCAAGCTACAATCACGTCCACCTAATGAAACACACCATTCACCATTGCCTAGCAGTTGAATTTCATTATGTCGTATATTTTCAATATTTAGCTCGATAAGGAAATTTCTATTATCAGATTCGCCCATCGCCTTTGCTTCTGAAAGTATTTCTAAAACAGCATTGGGTACCTCAGTAGCTTTTGTGATAACCCTTTGCCCTTTACCACCACCACCACCTATGTATTTAAGTCTTAGACCTTGCTTAGTATTTTTTATCTCTTCAAATAATTTACTCGCTTGTTTTTGGGCTTCTAGTTGTATTTCGCTAAGACTTATGAGGGGGACGCCTTTTTTATATGCAGATTGTAGAATTGCTTCAGCATATTCTTCGATATCATTATTTGTTATTTCTTTTACAGCGAGCTTATGTTTTTTGACAATTAAAGAGAGCGATTCTTTTTTTGCTTTATGTTTTGCAATCAAGGTGAGAGCAGATATATTATCTATACCGGGGGTGACAGATACCTTTAGCTGACGAGCAATCGTCTTGGCTGTATCTTTAGCTCCGGCCAAGCGATGAACTTGAGATTGAGGGCCAATAAATCCAAGATTAGCAGCTTCTATCTTAGTAACAAAATCTGCATCTTCCGACATAAAACCATAACCAGCAAAGACGTAGTTATAGTTATTTTCGTGTGAGATTGCGATTATTTTGTTAATTACAGCTTTTCTTTCTTCTTGAGTATTACCAGTATAATCGCTTATGCGATGGATATTCTGAGCCTCTAAAACTCGCAATTCAGGAGCCAAGGTAAGCAGATAAGTGACGGAATCCTTCTCTGAAAGAAGTATTCCACAATCAATGCCAAGTTTATTAAAAGCCTGAATTGCTTCTAAACGGACAGGACCACGACAAACAATTAGAATGCGAACTTTATCAAAGTTAAAGGAGCTAGCCCAAGAGCTGTTTTGAGAACCCACCTAAGGACAATGTCTATACTTCATTTCTTTGTCAAGAGTATCATAAACTATGCTTAGCTAGGCTTATAAAAAAGTAATTGCTTAGTTCTTATGTTTTGCGTGTGCAAAACATAAGTAAAAATAAATACATTATCCGGTATCAAGCTTGCAAGCTTGATACCGGGATTAGAGTAAACTAAAATATATAAAGTCTATATAAATTATATTATTTATAGCTTGTGTTAGAATGGATATCCTATTCCAATAGAGAAATACCATGGTCCGGTTTCCAATGTTGGGTCTAGACGAGCAGGAGTTTGTGTACCCTTGTTGACTAGGACTTGATCATCTATTTCTATCTCAAAAGTACCATCTTGTGTCGCTGTCTCTCCAGTAGGATTACCACTAATGTCAGTAACTTCTTCTTTGCGAGTGCCTTCTAGTTCTAGAGTTAAAGCTTCGTCTGAACCAAGCCCTTTGAAGATATCTATTTCATTGTGATATCCTGCTTGGCAAAATATAACTAAATTATTTTCGGCACGAAAGGCAAAATGTAAGCCAAATTGAACAAAGATGGCATTTGTTGTAGTTCTAAGCTTATTTCCATCTCCTATATCAACAGCATTTTTTCCTTGGAATCTTTCGAGTCGTGATAATTCAACAAGCTCGCTATCATCCCTTTCGATCTCAGTGAGTTCTACACTCATGCTTGTATAGCCAAATTTTGCATAAGGACCAACGACAAAGCCACCGCCTCCAAATGCTCCATAGTTTAGAAAACCAGCAACTTGCCAAATTTCTGGATTTTCGAAGCCGATAAATTCAAACTCTCCACCAAATCCCCAATTAAAGGCTTGAATTGAACCAATACCAACACCTACTCCAGTGCGAAACTCATTATCATAATTAGTTTCGCTCAAATTAACATTTGCAACTTTTGCATCACGGGGTGGAGACATATTATCATCACTTGTCCCATTGTAATCTGAAATTTGCACATTTCTAAAACCGCTTCCATTAACAGATATAATAGGTACTGTGCCATAGACAAAGCTAAATCTATCGGTATAATCATAGCTATCATATTGTGCTGATAGACTACTAAAACCTCCCCCAAAAATCCCTATCACTAAGGCTAAAGCAATATAAGATAAACAGGACTTAGTCCTATTTAACATTTTCATTGTCATGAGACGACAAGATGCTAGTACAACACCCGTATTCTCTTTCTTCTTTTCATTATCTTGATTTTTCATAATAAACTCCTTGTAATCTAATATATAAACTCACTAGGTGAGTTTATATATTAGACGGTAT
>JABAAI010000027.1 GCA_014238825.1 Leptospirales bacterium | reverse complement strand
TTTGTTTCAAGATCATTTGGAGTCTTTAAGACTGTTAGTGGTTTTTCTATAGACTTATCTTTTTAATAATATTTTTTTATTCTATGAGATTTATGTTCATAAGCATAAGAGCGGTGAGTAAGGGCTTCGGTAATTAAAGATAAGTCTTTGAAAGAGTTTGATGAAAGCGAGGAGTCTTTATTTAACTCGCCTGATTTCAGAAGAGTACGAAGAAATCCATCAATTTCTTGCATGACTAATAAGGTAAATGATATCGGTCATAAGAAAAAGAAAAACAATAATTGGAATATATATCTCAGAATAAAATAGCATAAGCACTTTACTCTGAGACATATGTATATTTGTAATTATCTTTTTGGTACTAAAAAATTATGAGGTATGTTCGTCTATATATTTCGTAACATCACCTACAGATTGAATTTTTTCAGCGTCCTCATCAGATATCTCAATACCAAACTCTTCTTCCAATGCCATAACTAGCTCAACTGTATCGAGTGAATCCGCTCCTAAATCATCTATAAAAGATGCTTCAGGCGTAACTTCAGACTCATCTACTCCTAACTGTTCGGTAATAATCGACTTAATTTTTTCAAAATCTGCCATTTTAATCTCCTAAGTTCATATAGAACAAAGCTTATATATTACGAAAGACCTAGCTAGAGCTAAGTAATAAATTCAATCGCAACATTCACCCATATTCTTCATTTTTTAATCAACTTGGAACAGGGTAACAAGCCAAGCAACGATAGTTACTAGAGAATCTGCATACTATGTCTTTGTCAATCAAATTTTAACTTTTTTTATAATTTGCATGACTTGCTTATATTAGCCACTTCTCTCCACAGAAAATAATAGTTTAATTGAAAAATAGTCTTTCTTCACTATATATTTTTAATTATACATCTTAATTTATGCTAAAAAACCATATTTTTCAACTACTTCCTCTATCTCCCCATGGACTATTGAGCGTATTGCTACCTCTGTATCATTGATGATCTCTATCAACTTTATCCATTCTTCACTATCAAACTCTTCACTAGTATAGTCATCATAAGACATATCTTCTGACTTATTCCCTAAAATGCCCACTCTCACCCTTATAAATTCATTAGATTTTAAAGTGCTACAGAGGTTATCAATAGCAGGATGTGCGTTTTTAATATCTCCATACTCGACCACCAGCTTACCTAGTGGCAAAGAAATATCATCTAATATTACAATAATATTACTGGGATGGATGCGTAAAAAGGAAGCCATATAGAGGGCCGCTTCTCCACATATTTCAGCGAAAGTATATGGTTTTAGTAAAACGACCTCCTTACCCTCGAAATCTCCACGGCCTATCAATGATTTTTTCTTCTTTATTTTAATTTCAATATTATTATTATTTGCAATAATATCTAAAATTTTAAAGCCAACATTAGAACGAGTGGAAATATGCTTATCACCCGGGTTGCCCAAACCAATAATTAACTTTATATCAGGTTTTTCCATTTTATCATAACCCTTAACTAACATAACTAACGTAGAAGATTAAATAATTATTCATCACTTGGTGTTTCATCTGAACTTTCTTCTGCACCACTTTCTTCAACCGTACTAACAACTCTAGCATGAGCAATTTTTAGTACAATAGGATTGGCCTTAATACCTATGACTGTCCATTCCTTAGGAATTTTCAAATCATCAAAACGAATTACAGCTCCAATATCTAAGTCGCTAACATCCACTTCAACTTTCTCTTGCAATTTTTCGGGTTTAGTACGCACATTTATAAAATTAATATGCTGCTCCATGAGTCCCCCTAGCTTGACTCCCTTGGCTATCCCTTTGACTTCAACACCTATCTTTACCGACAGTTGCTCACCATTAGTAGTCTTATAAAAATCAGCATGCAAGAATCGTCCATTTATAGGATGACGTTGAATCTCCTTAACAACAACCTTATGCTCACTAGTTCCTGCTTCTGTTTCTAAGCATAGATCTATAATGCTACTACTACGAAGCCCACGTTGAATAAGAAGCTGAAAATCTTTTTCGGGTAGGGATAAAATTGTTGACTGCCCCTTAGCAATTAGATTAGCAGGAATAAAACCAGAATCACGCAAGCGTATGTTTTTATTCTTACCTATACTCGTAAGCGCTCTTCCTTTCGCTTTTAATTTATAATCATTCATTATCATATATTATTGCATAAGAAGTCATATTTTTATAATTAATTTTATAATAAGAAGAAATATAAAATTTAATCAAAATATACTTAATAATGCAAAACTCCTTTAATTTTTTTTCTTTTTTATAAGAACAGTGAACTGACAGACTCCTCATTATGTATCCTACGGATAGCTTCTCCTACAATATGCGCAATAGATAAAACCTTTATTTTTTCTAAACTTTTTTTAGGCTTCTCTTTATTAAGCAGGATGGTATTGCTAACTATAATCTCATCAAGTATAGAATTCTCTATATTTTCATAGGCCTTTCCTGACAAGACAGCATGAGAGGCACAAGCGACAACGCTAATGGCACCATTATCCTTTAGGGCCTGAGCGGCGTTGCTAATAGTACCTGCCGTATCGATCATATCATCATATAAAATACAATTTTTACCTTTCACGTCTCCGATAACATGCATCACCTCAGAAGCATTTGGTCGATCTCGACGCTTATCAATAATTGCAAGGCTTGCATTTAGTTGGCGAGCAAAAAAACGAGCACGCTCTACACCACCAGTATCAGGAGCAACCACTATTAGATCTTTAATTCTCTTTTGTTTTATATAATCCACAAATACTGGTGCTGCATACAAATGATCCACTGGAATGCGAAAAAAGCCTTGAATTTGATCGGCATGCAAATCCATGCAAATTAATCTGTCGGCAAACATCGCCTCAAGTAAATCAGCAATAACACGAGCCGAGATAGGGACGCGTGGCTCAGATTTTCTATCTTGACGTGCATAACCATAATAAGGCATCACCACCGTAACTCTGGCGGCAGAAGCTCGTCTTATACTATCTAGAAACAATATCAGCTGAACTAGATAATCATTGCTTGGTGCTGAAAGCGTTTGAATTACATAGACATCTCGACCACGAACATTTTCATTTAATTTCACAAACATTTCTCCATCGGAAAAACGCCTCAACTCAACCTTAGCTAGAGGTACTTTCAAATAATCACAAATTTCATGAGATAATTGAGGATTAGATTCTCCAGAAAAAATAAGTAGTTCGTATGACATGTTTTATTTCATTCCCTTATAATGACTAGTGCTGATTTACAATCTTAAGTATGTACCTTTGCCTTTGTCTCAAACTTCGCCTTGGTCTTTCTGTTTATAAAAATCCTTTCTAGTTCATCTCGCTCGGCTATGGAATTGACACCGCGACTCTCATCAGAATCATTAAGCCTAAAGCAAGCTACCCTCTGTGCTTCTCTACGAGCTATACTTATAATATCTGGTAAATAATATTCGCCCTGAACGTTAGCACTAACAATTTTAGCTAAAAGAGGAAAAACAATCGGAGATACAAAGACATAAGTTCCAGTATTTATTTCCTGTATTTTTTTCTCCTGAGCGGTGGCATCTCGTTCTTCAACTATTTTCTGAATTCCTCCAATAATAGTAGCATCTCTAATAATACGACCATAACCATACGGTTCTTTGATACTAGCACTAAGTACTGTAGCAATGCTTGAATTACCTTGAGCATCTCTATCATCTCGATGATAAGAAACAAGCTCTTTGAAAGAATTTGCCGAAAGAAGTGGGACGTCTCCCGCTGTAACAATAAATGAAGTAGATGATTTATACTCAGTGCTATCAAGCACGGCCTCTTTTGCACAAACTAAGGCATGACCTGTACCCAACTGTTCTTTTTGGATAACAAATTCATATTGATCATTTGTAAAAGATAGAGACTTCTCTTCCACAATAGATTTCTTCACTAACTCATGCTCATAGCCAAGGACAATAATACAACGACGACAACCTGCCTTATAAAGATTTTCTAAGACATGAAATATAAGTGGCTTATCCATAAAAGGCACTAGGACCTTAGGAAGTTCTGTTTTCATTCTTGTCCCTTTACCCGCGGCTAAAACTACAGCTGTAAAAAAATTTATAGTCATAATTTCATAAACGCAAGTACTAAATCGTAATAATAGTCCTAAGCAAAATACAAGTCCTAATGGCTGGGCCGGGAGGGTTCGAACCTCCGTATGGCGGGATCAAAACCCGCTGCCTTACCACTTGGCGACGGCCCAATTTTACAAGCGAGACTATTAGTCATACTAGAAACAAAAAGGGATAAAATAGTATTGTGGAAATCTGAGTTGCATCTTCTTTAGAAGTCGCCTTTGCTCGTCAACCGTATCTACCAATCCATACAATGAGGAGCCCGAACCAGATAAGAGGGCAAATTGAGCTCCTTCTTCTAAGAAGACAGCTTTCAACTTCTCTAGTTCAGGATAGACAGAAAACAGATTGTCCTCAAAATCATTTTTAACGGACTCTAATTTCTGCCAATTAGAACTCTTAAGAGCATGGATCATCCATCCTTCAGGTACGTACGATACTTTTTTAGAGCGGTTATTTTGTAAAGGCCTTTTTAAAATAGCGTATGCCGGAGCAGTAGGAACATGAATCCCACTCAGGGCAAGAACACCAAGACCAACTCCCAATGAAAGGGGGCTTAGGATTTCTCCTATACCACTGCCAAGCATCGCTTTTTTTTGTAAAAAGAATGGGACATCTGCTCCCAACTCAAGTGCTATTTTTTTCATGGTTTTAATTAACTGCTTTGAACTAACCGTATTTGAAGTATCCTCCTTAGCTAATGCTTGATTAAATGATTCAAAAATATATTTCAATAATACGCCTGCATTAGAGCTAGCACCACCCAAGCCACTTCCCAAAGGAATTCGTTTGCGTAAGTGTACTTTTAAGAATTTTTTTCCTAATTTGAGTCGCTTAGCAAAATCCTCTCGAAGAGAACGCGTTTTCAGCAAGACTTGCCAAATAGTATTTGAAGACACATCATTCTTTTTATCAAGAAAATCAAAATGATTATCTCGATTCTTTTTAGCTCCCATTATATGAATTTTATTTTCACAGCTAAGCTCATCTTTAGTGGCGGCAATAATTTCTAAATCATCATGAAAACTAATAGGGACTAAAATAGTTTTTACATTATGAAGCCGATCCTCTCGTCGCTTAAGACCTACCTCCAGTCCTAAGTTTATCTTTGCAAAGGATGCTAGTCGAGAAGTCATTTTAATAGAGACAATTTTTTGTTAACTAGTTGATATAAGAGCTTTTCTCTTTGCTTCATTCGTAATTCCTCTTTTCTACTGATTTCATGATCATAAGCAAAGAGATGCAGAATACCATGAATATAAAGCCTTTTAAACTCAGCTAGGACTAAATTTTTTTTCTCAGTTCTATTTAAGACAGCCCTAGTTCTAGTTCGCTGTCTCAGAGCAAAGGCTCTATACCGTGACTTTATTACTGGTGCGAGAGCTTGCCGAACACAGCTAGGTGCTGAAATAACTATGTCACCTAAGAGCAAAGGGATCCCTCCTAAATTAGAAGCACTAGCTGGCTTGGTCAATAGTGGAAAGCTGAGGACATCCGTTGCACCTTCTTTATTTCTATAGCTCTGGTTTAATTTAGCAATATACTTATCATCACTGAGCACAAATGACAATTCAAAAACGGCTTTGATCCTAGCGAGACGGCATTGCTCTGTCAAAATAATTTTGCCTAATTCTATTATTTCACGAGTACTTGGAATAAAAGAAGTAAAAGCAGCTAAGGATGATACTATCTCAGTTATTCTAGCTAAAAGTCCTTTGGCTAGGCTAAAAAAAATATTCGCATACTGCTCTTGAACTAGGACTTGATGCCCTTTAGTCTTCATCACTTCCTTAGCTCAAGCCGGCGGTCTAGAGCAAAGACCCAAGAGCTCTGTAAAAATCTGTATGGGGATAAAGGTAAAGCAAGGGGGCTTGTAATATCTTTTCATAACCGACAGTACGTGAAATTGAAGGCATAAAAGTTGAGAGAAAATACTTTTTAATATAATATTCAAAGTTTTTTTCTGGCTCGACTATCTTCAAGTCATCCTCTGTTTCCAATAATTTTTTAATCTCAGTTATAGCTTCGTTACGATGCCCAATTCCATCAATCATACCAAGCTTAAATGCCTTGCCTGCTGAAAATATTTTGCCTTCAGCCCAAGTCTTCACTTTGGAAAGCTTCTTTTTACGACCGGCAGCAACGTCTTTCAAAAACAGAGCATAGAACTCATTAACATGGCTTTGGTACATTCGCCTTTCTTCTCCTGTCATACCACGAAATGGTGATCCAATATCTTTATAACGACCTGCCTTAATAACGGTTGCTTTAACGCCATGTCGTTCTAAAAAGCGATGCACTTCCATGTGTACACTAATTACACCGATAGAGCCTAAGGTCGAGCCTTCTGATGCGATGATACTAGTACAGGCACTTGCAATATAATAACCTCCACTTGCTGCGAGATCACCGATTAGAGCCACAACAGGTTTAGTTTTACGAACTTCGAGAACCTTTTCATACACACGCTTTGTGGTAGCGACTGTCCCTCCTGGGCTATTGATAGTTAAAAGCACGGCTCTGATATTAGAATTATTTTTTGATAGCTCAAGATTGTTCACGATATGCTCCATATTCTCGCCTTCATTACCAGCCTGAATAACACCATTCAGAGAAAGCAGCATAATTGAGTTTCTAGAAGAGAAATACGTAGATCTTCCAGACCCCGCAGTCGTAGAAGAGCTATAAGAACTTACAGCCACTTGTAGCAGGTGTACAATGGCAAGAATAATACCAAAAAGAGCCGCACCTAGGGCAGTATAAACAGCAAGTTGAAGGTTACGAGCAGACATTATAAGATGCAAATTAATCAATTCCCAAGCTCATTTAACGAAATCACCAGGAAATAAGCATTTATTAAATAACGAGTTATTTTTTCAAGAGATAAAAATGAAAAATATTACTCTTAGCTAAAAAAAACTTGTTATGTATGGGGTGAAATTGATTAATGTCTTGTAATTGAGGTACTATGGCTTTGAAAGCTAAAACATTTTCAAATAAGGAATATAATTAGAAACATGACAGAAGAAAAAAATACTAAAGAAACGAATACCGGTAAAATTGTTCAAGTAATAGGTTCTGTTATCGATACATCCTTTCCTGACAAACTCCCTGATATATACAATGCAATTGAAATGGAAGTTATGCGGGATGGTGTCAAATGTAAGGTTGTCGCCGAAACCCAGCAACATCTTGGTGGCAGTATTACTCGCTCCGTCGCCCTAGACAACACTGATGGACTTAAACGTGGTCAAAGTGTAATAAATACAGGTAAACATATTTCTGTGCCTGTTGGCAAAGAAACTTTAGGACGCATCTTTAACGTACTTGGAGAGCCAGTAGATGAACTTGGTCCCGTGAAAACTAAAGAAAAACGACAAATTCATCAAAAACCACCTAGCTTAGAAATACTTCTACCGAGTGTAGATATTTTTGAAACTGGAATTAAGGTCATCGACCTCTTAGCACCCTACACCAAGGGAGGAAAGACTGGTCTCTTCGGTGGTGCAGGTGTCGGTAAAACAGTCGTTATTATGGAACTTATCAATAACGTTGCAAAAGCCCACGGTGGCTATTCTGTTTTTGCAGGTGTTGGTGAGCGCACACGGGAAGGAACAGATCTTTGGTTAGAGATGAAAGAATCTGGGGTTATTGATAAGGCTGTATTAATTTACGGTCAAATGAACGAACCTCCAGGAGCCAGATTGCGAGTAGGCCTTTCGGCACTTACAATGGTTGAAGCCTTACGTGATACTACCGGCACAGATTGCCTGTTATTTGTTGATAATATTTTTCGATTCTCGCAAGCGGGTTCTGAGGTATCTGCCCTCCTTGGACGGATGCCATCAGCTGTTGGTTATCAGCCTACTTTGGCCACTGAAATGGGAGCTTTGCAAGAAAGGATTACCTCAACCAAAAATGGTTCTATCACTTCCGTGCAAGCCATCTACGTCCCAGCAGATGACTTAACTGACCCTGCTCCTGCCGCCGCCTTTGCTCACCTTGATGCAACGACGGTTCTTTCTCGCTCTATTTCTGAAAAAGGTATTTATCCTGCTGTGGATCCTCTGGACTCTTCATCAAGGGCATTACAACCACAAATCGTAGGAGAAAGGCATTATCGCATTGCCTCTGAAGTTCAGCGTATGTTGCAACGCTATAAAGACCTCCAAGATATTATCGCTATTTTGGGTATGGAGGAACTTTCTCAAGAAGACAAAATCTTAGTGAACCGAGCTCGTAAAGTTGAGAAATTCCTTTCCCAACCATTTCACACAGCAGAACAATTCACAGGCCATGCAGGAATTTATGTGAAATTAGAAGACACCTTGAAATCTTTTGAAGCGATACTTTCTGGAGAATATGACCACTTGCCAGAACAGGCCTTTTACATGACTGGTACTATTGAACAAGTCATCAAAGCTGCTGAAAAAATGAAAGAGGATAATTAATAGACAAAGCAACATCATAATGTCATCCAAAACTTTTCAGATTTCTGTAATGACACCCACGTCATGCCTCCACGAATCCACCTCTCATTCTGCTAAGCTTCCCGGAATTGATGGCCTCATTGGAGTTCTACCTGGTCATACTACTCTAATCACATTACTAGGCTATGGACTACTTAGTATCAACAACAATGAGACAAAGGTCTTGTTTATTATTGATGGTGGTTTTGCAAAAATTACACCACAGAAGGTAGATATACTGGCAAATCATGCTGAGAAAGTTGAAGATATCGACAGAGAACTTGCAGTGCAAGCGTATAAAAATGCCCTTGAATTAAAACCAAAAGGAGAGATTGAATTAAAAGAACGCTTACATAAGATAGCAATAGCCCGCACTCGCATGAAATATGGGAAAAAACTGGGTGAATAGACGACTATTTGTTTGTGATTATCTTCATTTACCCAAGTGATGGTGAGCTTAGCTGAGCAAACTTTAAGCTAAGAGCATCATACAAAATACAAATAAACGACTGTTTTTTCAAATCTCAAAAAAAATCAATAAGTAGAAATAAACTATCCTTCCTTGCAAGATAAATCTTGCCAAGCCACATCTTCCAAAGAAGGGGAATTTTCAATAGCAAAGTTGTTATTGATAATAGCATGTTGAATTATGTCAGATTATAAAAGTTTTCTATAACGAATTTAAAACTATCATTCAATCATTAATTTACAAAGATATTACCCGTGCCTGGCTTTATCGTGTCTTTCATTATGCCGATATACCTAAGATATATTTATTTATAGGAAAGTTTAAATTAAGCTAAACAATATTTACCGAAGAGCTTGAAAAATATGGAAGATAATCATTACGACCCAGCAGAAACAAGAGATTCAGTAAATCCAATTGAATCTGTGGATGATGAAAAAAACATTGATTTTAATATTGATTTAGAATCTAATTTAGATATAGAGCCTAGCGATAAACTAGCTAATATAAACACCGCCAGCAACTCTGATACTGTAGAGCAAATGTACACCGTCGATGCTACAGATAATACATCTAGCATACAAGAAACAGATGATGATATGAAAGAAAGTGATGAAGATATAGAGGAAGTACAAATTTATATCGATGAGGACGAAAACGAAAACGAAAAATATACGACCAATGATACCGAAATTTACTCTGCTCAGAATACTATGGGGGCTGAATTATTCGATGATTTATCTAAACACAATCAAGGCAATCCGCAAAAAGAACAAAAGCTAAAAGATGATAAGATTAATGAAAATAATGCAATTGATAGTAGTTTTTTAGAAATATATGATAATGATAATTTAGATTTTGTATTTTCTGATAATACCAATAATACCATGAGTAGTGATTCAGATGAAAATATCGTAAGCGATACTTTAATTACAGATAATAAT
>JABAAI010000026.1 GCA_014238825.1 Leptospirales bacterium | reverse complement strand
CAGATATTCTAGAGGCTGTTAAAAATGGAGTTGATTTATTTGATTGCGTTTTGCCCACTCGAAATGCTCGTAATGGACAAGCATTTACTTCTCATGGTACACTTCAATTACGCAATCAAATTCATAAAGAAGCAGACGAGCCCTTGGATCACAACTGCCCCTGTCGAGTATGCTCTCATTACAGCCGTGCTTATATTCGCCACCTCTTCCAAGCTAAGGAAATCATGGCGGCGATGATGCTTAGCTATCATAATCTATTTTTTTATGCTCAATTCATGGCTAAGCTACGCCAATCAATAAAGGAGAATAAATTTCAAGCCTTTTATAAGCATTGGAAAAGTATTTTCAGCTAATTAACTCATACTTTTTATAGCGCCATCTCTTATGAAAATTGGTACTCAGATTTAAAACGTTTTTCTAGTTATCTTATATATAAATTAGACTTAGCACATGGTGATCGAGTTGCAGTACTATGTAATAATCATTATGAAAGTTCTGTTATCTCTTTGGGCATAAATTGTCTCGGAGCTGTGAATGTGCCTATTCCTAATGACATTTCACAAGAAGATTTTATTTATATTCTAGAGCATTCTCAAGCTGAAATTCTAATAATCGAAAAGCTTAGTACAATCGAAAGGATGTATCCTCTTTTAGTGAGCAAAACTAAAATAAAAAATGTTATTTTGGTTACTGAATCGCCATCGTATAAAGAAACATCAGCTTTTGAAAAGCATGAAAGAGAAATAAAGATACACTCTTTTTTGAATACACTTACAATTGGTGAAGAATTTTTAATTCAATATAAAGAAGATGAAATTTTGAAACGAGCTGGGAAGATAAGCCCAGATGACTTAGCTACTATATTATATTCAGCTGTCTTAGAAACAAAACCTCAAGATAAAATAGGGAATTATATAGGTACTTCTCTAACTCATCGTAATTTATGCTGGTCTCTATCAAAGATACCAGAAATACTATCAGATTCTAATTATTCTACTACTTCCGATACTAGTGTTCTTTGCACTATTATAGATGAAAATGATCGTGCTATTCTTGTCCTTCCTCCTAGTAATATAGTAGTGCGCTTATGGGGACTAACATTGTTTTCAGCAGGAGCAAGTATGATAAGTTCCCGCCTTGAATTTTTATGGGATGATTTTGCTGCGATTAAGCCTACTGTCTTTTTAGCAGTTCCTAGCCTTTGGAGTTTTCTTCGTAAAAATATAATTTCCAGAATCGATGCTAAAAATTATCTTAAAGATGAAAAAACAAAACTCTTTTACTTTGCAAGCAAGATAGATGGACTTCATGAAGATATAAGACTATTAAAAAATAAAAAATATAAAGATAATCTGAAAAAGAATATTCATAAAATCAATTTGCTATTTCTAAGAATATTTATAAGGATTTCATTATTTATAGCCAAAAAATTGGTTAAGAATTCAACACGCTTAAAGCTATTAGGTGGTAAACTAAGGATTGGTATCTCTGTTGATGGTTTTATTTCAAATCAAACAGCCAAATTTTTTCATTTACTAGATCTACCAGTAATTAATATTCATGGCACTAACGAAACAAGTGGCATCGGTATTTGGAGTCAGTTAAATTATAAAGATAATAATGCAAGTAAAGAATTTGAAATGCTAGGATGCGATGGCATAGAACTTAAATTAAAGGATGACTTGGGAGATATTATTTCTAAACCAAGAAAACCAGGTACTCTCTATCAAAAAGGGCCTCACATTATGACTGCTTATTACAATGCTCAAGCAAAAACAAAAAAAGTTTTGCGCGATGATTGGTTTTGCACAAATGATATTTTTGAATGGTCTAATGATGATGCTAAAGGTACTGTAGTTAAAGACTCTCCAGATAAAGAAAATCATCTTAAAAATTTACCAGTAAAGAAGAAGCTATCTTTTATTGCTAATGCTAAGGATATCATTACACTTAGTAACGGTCAAAAAGTTTATCCACGCCCCATCGAGGAAAAGTTATTAGAAAGCAAATATATCGAACAGGTTTTAATTATTAGCAAAAATAAAAATGTTATAGGTGCCTTGCTTTATCCTAATCAAAACAATCTCAAAACATATTTTAAAAGATATTCTAAACACACAAATTTAGAGTTTCAGAATGAATTTGAGGAATGGTCGAAATCAAAAAATATGAATAATTTTTATTTAAATATTTTAAAAGAAAAAATATCAATAGCAAATGGCTTTAAAGATTTTGAAAAAGTTACTGATTTATTTATTCTTCCACAAAAGGTTAATTTGGGGCATGAGCTACTGATGTTGGCAAGTAAAATAGAAACAAGTGATATAATTTCACGTTATGAGAATGAGATTATAAAGGCCTTTAAGTCTAAGTAATAAAAGCACCAGTGATTTAATCTAGATAATTTAGTCTAGGTAATTTAATATAGTTTCGTGATTATAAAAAGTATGAGTTAATTAGCTGAAAATACTTTTCCAATGCTTATAAAAGGCTTTAAATTTATTCTCCTTTATTGATTGGCGTAGCTTAGCCATGAATTGAGCATAAAAAAATAGATTATGATAGCTAAGCATCATCGCCGCCATGATTTCCTTAGCTTGGAAGAGGTGGCGAATATAAGCACGGCTGTAATGAGAGCATACTCGACAGGGGCAGTTGTGATCCAAGGGCTCGTCTGCTTCTTTATGAATTTGATTGCGTAATTGAAGTGTACCATGAGAAGTAAATGCTTGTCCATTACGAGCATTTCGAGTGGGCAAAACGCAATCAAATAAATCAACTCCATTTTTAACAGCCTCTAGAATATCTGATATAGCTCCTACTCCCATGAGATAGTGAGGACGCTTAGGATCTAAGCTAGGAGCAAGGTAAGCTAGTATATTATATAAATCATCACGCTCCTCGCCTACGCTCAAGCCACCAATAGCAATGCCATCAAAATTACTACCTTGATAAGATAAATCTTGAATAAAATCTAGAGATATTTGTCTTAGCTCTTCTTTGAGACCGCCTTGTATAATACCAAAAAGATGTTGTTCATCACTAGCTTCTTTTTCAAAATTTTCTAATGAATCATTTGCCCAACGATGGGTTCTCTCAAGTGATTCTTGCACACGCTCTAAGGATGCATTAGCAGGTGGACAATCATCTAAGACCATGACTATATTAGAAGCAAGGAGCCTTTGTTTTTCTATTACTAGCTGTGGGGTAAATAGATGCTGGCTACCATCAATATGACTTTTGAATTCAACTCCTTCCTTATGAAAGCGTAAATTATCGGCAAGACTAAAGACTTGATAACCTCCGCTATCTGTTAAGACGGCATTCGGCCAGCCCATAAACTTTTTGAGACCACCACACCGTGCAATTAATTCTGCTCCTGGCCGTAAACTCAAGTGATAAGTATTAGCAAGAATAATTTCATAGCCCATTTCAATCAAATCTGAATTCCAAACGGCTTTAACGTTAGCCAAGGTGCCAACGGGCATAAAAGCAGGTGTAGCAATCTCTTGTTTCCCTATTTTAAGACTTGCTAAACGGGCATGAGTGCTGGGATCTTTGAGCAATACAGAAAATAATTCTGGATTTTTATTTTTATTTTTCCCCAAGTTCTTTTATAAAGCAGATTATTCCATATCTTTTATTGTTGTAAATATTTTTTGACTTAGGTAGTGATAAGTTTTTGTAGGAGTAAAAGCGCTCGTTTCAGATTTGAGATATTCATTTGAAATTAGTCTTCCTATTTTGACACGGACTTGAGCATTTTTCTTAAAACTGACAAATCGTTTGCCTTTTGGTAGAGCGTTATGAGTATTATAAATACGAATTGGTAAGATATCGGCATCAGAGTGGTCTATCAAATAACCTAAGCCCAAACGAAAGGGTTGGAGTTGACCATTAGTAGAGCGCGTACCTTCAGGGAAGAGAAGTAGGGGGGCTCCCTTCGTGTTTAAAAAATTAAGAACGGGGGCTAGTACTTTGGCATAGCCACCCTTTACTTCACGCTCAATAGGGACAAGATTTAAGAAGTTACTAGATAAAGTAGATTTCAGGAATGTATCAAAGAAATAATCCCTAGCCGCTACTATGCCCATATTTCTACCATACTTTCCCAGACTATACCAGACCAAGCCATAATCCAAATGGCTATTATGATTGGATACAATAATTATATGATTATTATTTAAAGGTATATTTTCTTGTCCTGAGACTTTGGCGCGTAGAACATTGCGACAGAAGCCCATTTGTAATGAATATAAAAAATCGCTACTTGGTTCCCGTAACAGCTCGGGGATATCTAAACCTTCTTGTGGGAAAATTTTTTTATGTGAAGAAGTTTTAGGTGGGCTAAGTTCATTATTCCAGTCCTTTAGCTTCTCATAAAGGCGGGGCACTGTATTTAGTTCGACCAAAGCTTCGGGACTAATTCGAGCCCCATAGATAAATTCTAAATGTGAACTAAGTTTTTTTAAGTAATTAGCTTCACTTTCCTTTAGACTACTAATCTTCTCATTACCGAGACCATTTAAGCATTCTAATTGATTTACAAGGGAATTCATATCGTCCTTAGGCTTAGAGCTAAGATTTTTTTCAGTATTATTATTTTTGGACCTATAGCTGTTTTGCTCATTTTTTATACTAGCTTTAGTATCTTTAGTTTTTTTTATTGTTTGTGAGACTATCACTTGTGCTTTATCAATGGTGCTTCGTACTAAGTTATTTATTGTTTGGGGGTTATTATTATTTTTGCTATTCGTTTTCTTATAACTTTCATGATTTTTTGTAGTATTTCCAATTTTTTCTAGTGCGTTGAAACGTTTTTCCAGTACGGGGAAAATCCATCTTTTTAAGGATTGTACATGTAAATCTGAAGCATAATTTAAGTAATCAATTTCAGCTGGATTAAAATGAAAAATATCTTTTTCTTGGGTGATAAGCTGAGAATGTAAGAGGACGGCATTCTTATTTTGAAAAGGAGCAAATCCCTTATAAATGAAAGGTAAAAACTCTTTGAAAATTTTATTTTTTACAGAACTTATTTGATAAAACTTTTCAACTTTAGTGCGGACTTTCGTTAAATATTTTTGTTTCCCCTTTGCTATATTTGTATCAAAGATTTTGTCCATGCCATGACGGACTTTAGAAAGAATGGATAGGGTATTGGGGCTAGAAAATTTATTGAAAGCTTTAGGGCTGGCGGGATAGGGCTGTATATTTCGTTTAATCCAGGAAGAAACCCCGAAATTATTGCGGGCAGCTTCTTCTCTTAGGTTGCTGGCAACATAAAGAAAAGTAGCTACAGTGAGAGGGCTTTTGCTTGCTCCACAAGAAAGCTGATAGATGGCTTTATTTTTCCCTCTTAAAAGGGCACAGGCAGCAAGAATCGTCCCACTGGCGACCTCATCTACAGGTATGCAATCTAAGAGAGCAGGGCCCTTAGTCTTATTATGATGATCTGAGATAGTTGGGAAAATTCTATGCCCTCGATATGCTAAATAAATCAAAGGAGCTGTGCCTTGTATGCCTTCGTTCCAACCAGGGAATGGATATTTTATAGCAGTTTCAACAATGGATGGACGAACAATCACACAGTCTAATTTAGAAGAGTATGACTGGACAAGAAGCTCTGCTAGGGTTTTGGTATAGGTATAGACATTAGGACATCCAATTTCTTGGGCCCGCTTTCGACCTAATTGAATTAACTCATCTCTCATCTCTATGGACGATAAGTTTTTTATTGCTCGATCTATCATGCGCTGAGAAGGATTGTTATTGCCAAAGCGTGCTAATTCTAAGCGTGCTTGCTTTTCTAAGGTGTTAATATCTTTTTGTGAATTAGTTTGTGAATGAGTATGAGGATAATCGGGATCAGTGTTAGGATTCGATTGCGTTTTTTTGATTTTAGCA
This sequence comes from Leptospirales bacterium, assembly GCA_014238825.1. Taxonomy (GTDB): domain Bacteria; phylum Spirochaetota; class Leptospiria; order Leptospirales; family Leptonemataceae; genus JABAAI01. Next base: position 4,484 of record JABAAI010000026.1, on the reverse strand, counting down.
AAGCGTTCTTTAACTTCTAGCACTTCTGCCAGAGCATTCTCTATATGAAGATGGGGATCTATAACATTAGTAGTATTATCAGATTGAGAAGTACGATTATGAGATATATTTTCTTCAGGGATAATACTTCTACTGAGATTTTTATTTGCTACATAGCAAGTTGAAATATGGACATATTTTTTTGATTTTGTTTTGCTCGTAAAGTCAAGGACTTGCTTTGTTGCGATGGTATTTGCATTTATGCTTAGGTCTATTGGCGGATTGAATTCAACATTACCCGCAGTGTTTAATACTATATCTAAAGAGTTCCATAAAGTCTCACATGTCTTTGCATCAAGACCTAACATCTCTTTTACAGCATCGCCCTCTACTAGCTCTACTTTCTTAAGACATACTTTTTCGAAAAAAGGGATATCTTCTTTGACTTCACTAAACACGGGTGATCCGAGGACTTCTTTTTTGAAACGATCTTGGGCACTTCTGCTATGAGTTGGTCTTATTACAACATAAACCTTTTTAATATTGGGAACGAACTTGAGTAACATATAGAGCATAATTTTACCCAAGAAGCCCGTGCCTCCGATAATCATAATGCTCTTGTTTTCGAGCGTTTTTATTACACTCCAAGTGTCTAAGTCTATACTTTTTGTATTGTTTACGCGCTCACTCTTGGCTTTCGTAGAAGTACTAGTCTTTTCACTTTTGCTTTTAATGCTATCTGTCATTATTCAACTTTTTCCTAGTTTACATTATCTTTATCATCATCTTTGTTTTCATTATCATTATCATTATCCTGGTTTTTATTCTCATCTTTATCTCTATCTCTATTTCTATCTCTTTTTTTCTTTTTTAATTTTTTATACTTTCTTGGGAATCTGTCTGGAGAAAGCCTGATAGCACAGCGTGTATAACCATTCTTTGTTTTATCGTATGCGATTTTTCTTCCTGTTTCAAAGTCTACCCCCATAAAGGCAGCAGGATCTGAATATGGCGTATCTGTCCAGTAGACACCTCTTAGAGTATCTGGGAAGTAATATGACGATGTTTGAGCGATTTTTGATCTATTACGACGTACGATTGTCGCAAGTTCGTCTATTTCTGGTAATCGCCATTTTTTTCTTCTAACTGATGGTAAGGAATAGCAGTAATTTCTAGCTGAGGAATGAGTTGATCTACGAACCCTGCCCTTGCATTTATTAGATACACTTTTAAGACCTCTAGAGCATCGTTGCCAAGTTAAGCCTGTACGAGAATCGTAAACATATTTAGAGAATATTTTTAATTTATGGTCAACATTAGCAGGTTTACAGCGCAAGATTCTGCCTCTAGTCCATTTCTTTTTCTTATATCTTCCTACGACAGTATCTCCACCCATTTCTGCTGCTAAGTTTCGTAGTAAAATAGAGGCATTCTTATAATCAAGATTACCAGTAAAATTACTATCAAATTTTAGAAGTGTTTTGCATCTCTTGCCTACTTTCCCATATACTTCTAGGGCTTGTGATACCCTAGAACCTTTTTTACTTAGCTGTAGTCCCGGACCCACTTTAGTTTGGCCTATAATATATTTATCGACTAGTGCTTTAGCACACTTGCAGGCTAGAGCATCACCAATCATCTCAGGACTAAGGTACAAATCACTATCAATTCTATAGGCTCGACCAATAGTGGTATCATTTTCTATAGCAATGGCTCTGGCTTTGTTGAAAATAATATAATTTCTAATGCAGGGACATTCCTTTCTTTCTTCAATGGGTATCTTTTCTAAGAGAGCGTCTACGCTGTTATTACCATAGATTGGTGCTGCTTTTATTGGAGATTTGATAGTGAAGCTAAACGCTAGGCTTGTCAATAGGATGACAAGCAATATTCTTTTAATGATATTAGTCATAACACAAGTATTCACGATAGATTTATAATTGAAGCTAATATCTGTCAAGAATAAAGTTTAGCTTAATATTAAATAAGAAACGATATAAATCATGAAATTATTTAGATGAAGGCTGATTATCCCTGTTTTTTAATAAATTTGTTATTTAATTTATCTTTTATTGACAGAACTACCTAGTGTAATATATTTGACTTTAGATTTCCTAAAAAGAAATTACTGTTTATTTATTAGATTTTGCTTGGCTTAGGTCTATGTTTCTTCTTTTGGATATTCAGAAACAGAACTTTTATCGGATATGTTACCCATTTGGGTTTCCCTTATTATTTGAGGGGTATATCTGCTTGGATTGTTTGTTCTTTAACAACGGATACAGTAATTCCTCTCGCTTAAGTGAGAGAAGAATTACATCCAACGCGAAATAACAATGATAAGACATCAGTAAATTTTAGATTAAGCTGAGTCGATTAAGTTCCTGGCTTGAGAATATAAGAAAATGAGAATAAAGACCAAAAAATCCAAACAAAAATTTTGATAATAGAGTTTAGATTAAGAATAAAGTAATATGGTCAAGCAATTAAGGGCTTACGATGGATGCCTTGGCATCAACAGGCGATGAAGGACGTGGGTTGCTGCGATAAGCACCGGGGAGCCGTAACCAGGCTTTGATCCGGTGATTTCCGAATGGGGAAACCTAACGGTCTTAAAGGCCGTTCCCTACCTTCGGGTAGGAGTTAACTGGGGGAATTGAAACATCTTAGTACCCCAAGGAAGAGAAAGAAACCTCGATTCCGTGAGTAGCGGCGAGCGAAAGCGGACGAGCCTAAACCTCTGTCTATGTAATAGCTTCAGGGCCTTGTAGCAGAGGGGTTGTAGGAGTTGGCTAGGATTACCTGAATAATCCTAGGGAGTTAGAAAGTTTGTTTTTAGTAGAATGATTTGGAAAATTCAACCATAGAGAGTGAAAGTCTCGTATGCGAAAGGAATAAACCTCCCGCCAAATTTCCTGAGTACGATCCAACACGCGAAATTGGGTCGGAAACTGCGGGGACCACCCCGTAAGGCTAAATACTCGTTGATGACCGATAGTGAACCAGTACCGTGAGGGAAAGGTGAAAAGTACCCCGTAAGGGGAGTGAAATAGTACCTGAAATCGTAAGCCTACAAGGTGTGGTAGCCCTATATATGGGTGACTGCATGCCTTTTGCATAATGAGCCGGCGAGTTACTTTATATTGCAAGGTTAAGGCAGTGAATGCCGGAGCCGTAGCGAAAGCGAGTCTGAATAGGGCGATTTAGTTACTGGTGTTAGACCCGAAACCGGGTGAGCTATCCATGGGCAGGGTGAAAGTCGAGTAAGATCGACCGGAGGCCCGAACCGTTGTCTGTTGAAAAAGGCTCGGATGACCTGTGGATAGGGGTGAAAGGCCTACCAAACCCGGCGATAGCTGGTTCTCCCCGAAACAGTTTTAGGACTGGCGTCGTGCGTTTAGTTAGAGGGGTAGAGCACTGATTGGATTAGGGGACTTAACCGTCTACCAAACCCTATCAAACTCCGAATACTCTAACTCCATAGTACGGCAGTCAGACTACGTGGGATAAGCTTCGTAGTCGAAAGGGAAACAGCCCAGATCATCGTCTAAGGCCCCTAAGTTGACACTAAGTGGCAAAGGAAGTGAAAATACAAAGACAACCAGGAGGTTGGCTTAGAAGCAGCCATCCTTGAAAGAGTGCGTAATAGCTCACTGGTCAAGTATTTCTGCGCCGAAAATGTAAGGGACTAAGTGTCACGCCGAAGACATGAGTCTGCCGCAAGGCAGGCGGTAGGGGAGCGTTGTGTCTGGCTTTGAAGGTGTACCGTAAGGAGCACTGGAGCATTCACAAGTGAGAATGCCGGCATGAGTAGCGATAAAGGAGGTGAGATTCCTCCTCGCTGATAACCCAAGGTTTCCCCGGCAAGGTCAATCCTCCGGGGGTTAGCCGGTCCCTAAGGCAAAGCCGAAAGGCGTAGTCGATGGGAAGCAGGTTTATATTCCTGCGCCACCATGGGTTTGTTTGAGTGATGAAGTAACGCAGAAGGGTAGGTGATCGGGGCGATGGTTGTCCCCGTCTATGGTTTTAGGTGTTGAGATGGATAGGTAAGTCCGTTCATTGAGCTGAGAACTGGAGCGAGTGACCCTACGGGTGAGTGAAGTCACTGATCCCACACTGCCAAGAAAAACTTCTAAACGAGAACTCGTGGTGACCGTACCGTAAACGAACACACGTGGGTTGGGAGAATATCCTGAGGCGCTTGAGATAACTCTTGCTAAGGAACTCGGCAAATTAGCCCCGTAACTTCGGGAGAAGGGGTGCCTTTTAGGGTGAAGTGCTTGCATGGAGCCCCGAGAGGCCGCAGTGAAAGGGGGGTAGCGACTGTTTACCAAAAACACAGGTCTCTGCAAAGTCGCAAGACAACGTATAGGGACTGACACCTGCCCGGTGCAATTACGTAAAAAGGAAGGGTATGATTGCCCTGAATATAACCCATTGTAAACGGCGGCTGTAACTCTGACGGTCCTAAGGTAGCGAAATTCCTTGTCGGGTAAGTTCCGACC
>JABAAI010000025.1 GCA_014238825.1 Leptospirales bacterium | reverse complement strand
GGGGATGGGAGTCGCACTAAGACTTAACACATCGACTAGGTTTCTAAGGCGCTTAATTGCTTCTTTATGAACTACACCGAAACGTTGTTCCTCATCAACGATGAGCAAGCCTAAGTTTTTAATCTGGACGTCTTTAGCAAGCAGAGCATGTGTTCCTATAATTATGTCTAAATTAGCGTTTTTCAGCTCTAACTTGATTTGCCGAGCTTCGCTTTTAGAACGAAAACGTGATAATAAATCTATGCGAACAGGATAGGATGCAAAGCGTTCTTTGAGGGTTTTATAATGTTGCCAAGCTAAGATGGTCGTGGGAGATAGCAGAGCTACTTGACGACCGGCCATCGTAGCTTTGAAAGCGGCCCGAATAGCTACTTCTGTTTTTCCATAACCAACATCGCCACAAATTAAGCGGTCCATAGCTTGTGGTGATTCCATATCTTCTTTAATGCTGGCAATAGCACTGAGTTGATCTGGCGTTTCTTCAAAGGGGAACTTATCTTCAAAATCTCTTTGCCAAGGAGTATCTTTGGGGAATTTATATCCTTTGCGAGTTGAGCGTACTGCTTGAAGGCGTATAATTTCTGCCGCTAGCTCTTCTATTTTCTTTTGAACTTTTTCTTTAGTTTTGGAGAAGGTATTTTTGCCTAAAGAATCTAAACGCGGTTTTTCAGTAGGGGCGAGATATTGCTGTACTATAGATATTTGATCCAAGGGAACGTAAAGCTTGTCTTCATTGGCATACTCTAAATATAAAAAATCTCTTTCCTTGCCTAGTGTCTTAACTCTTTTTAAGCCGATAAAGCGACCAATGCCATGAACAAGATGGACAACGTAAGAGCCTTCCTTTATATCTAGAAAAGAGCTAATAGGATTAGAATGCAGTTGTTTAGCTCGTTTGCGTTTTTTATAGGAAGTTCCAAAAAGCTCTGCGTCAGCTAGAAAATAAAACTTTAATTCCGGAATAGAGAAAGAAGCTTCGTTTGAAGAGAAACATAAATAGAGGATCTTTTTATTTTTTGAGACAGAGATCTTAATGTCAGAAAGTTTTTGGCAATAGGATGTCTTTAATCCTGGTTCATTTTCAAAAAAAGCAGCAAGGCGTTGTAATTGATTGTGGTGCTGTGAAGCTAGTAAAACACAATTATCATTTTCAATAAGCTGTACTATTTGCTTACGAAGCTCCTGCATTTTACCCAAGTTTAGCTTTGCACTTTCTAATCCAATTGAGCTGGCACCTGGCGATTTAGAAATAGTAATATCTATAATTTTATTTTCTAGCGATGTTTTCGAATTGTTCAAGGGCTTCATAATAAGTTTGTCAGGGTGAAGATAGAGTTGCGACTCTTGATCTTGCTTATCAGCTTGTCTTTGCTCATAAAGACTAAGAAACTCACGCTGGATACGTGAAAAACTTTCTCGAAGTTCAAAGGAGGGATAGAAAAAAATTAAAGGAGGCTTCGGGAAGTAATCGAGCAAAGAGCAAGTAGGAGCAACAAGTCCATAGTAAAATTGAATAGCAGAATTATTACTAATAATATTTTCATTTGGTATGTGACTTTTTATTTTCGCCATCTCCTTAGCATCGAGAATATATTCAGCACAAGGGAAAACATAGACACTCTCAGATTTAATTTGCTCTATAGTTCTCTGGTTGCTTAAATCAAAAAGAGCAATCGTTTCAATAACATCATCAAAATAATCAATACGTATTCCTTGCCCATCTATTTCGTTTACTGCATTCATATTATCAGAGAAATGAATCGGATATATATCAACAATGGAGCCTTTTCGACAAATTTCTCCGGGCGACTCAACGCGCTCTGTTCGGGTGTAGCCTAGGCTAATTAAATCCCTTAATAGCTTTTCTGGTTCATAGTTTTGCTCTTTAGTAATTTGGATCGAGAATTGATTTAGTCTTGTAACTTGCGGTAGCTGACGCAAGAAGGCATCGGCACTGCTAAAAATTAATTTTGCTTTAGGATTATTTCTAATATTATTTAGGCAATGAAAGCGTTGCGCCAGAGTTTCTAAAGTCGCTGCACCTTTGCTGTATGGGATATTTTCATAACCCGGTAAAAAAAAAGGTCTTTCTGAATCTGAATTTGATGGTAGAAAAAAAAGGCTTTCCTCTCTTAGCTTTTCTGCCTCTTTGTTAGAGGGACAAATAAATAAAATATCTTCTTTACTTTCGCAAAAAGCGGCAACAGAAAAAAAGGCGGCAAAATTACGAGAAACCCCACCAAGGGGTTGTCCCTTAGTCCAAGACTCTTTGAATGTTTTGCCAAATTTGGCTAGATAGGTATCAAGTATTTTCAATTACAATATTCTAAAGTAGTTTTTTTGCTTCTATTATTTTTTGCGTACTAGACTAAGACCATCTCCAATCGATAGCAGGCTCAAATCGATACGTTCATCTTTAGCAAGCAGATTATTTAGAGCGCGAATGCCTTCTGTTGATTCATCTTTAACTTCTGGTCGAGCGACATCGCCATGCCATAAAGTATTATCAAAGGCAATAATCCCATTAGGTCTAATTAATTTGAGGCAAAGCTCATAATAGGCTGAGTAATTATTTTTATCTGCATCTATAAAAGCAAAATCATAACTCAGATGATTATTTGTATCTGCTATCAAATTTCCTAATGTTTCCAAGGCCGGTGCTTTACGAAATTTTATTTTATCTGCTACTTTTGCTTCTTGCCAATACTTAGCAGCTTGCTCTGACCATTCATCACTAATATCACAGGCGATTATTTCACCATCGGGAGGTAATTCAAGGGCAAGGCGTAGAGTTGTGTAACCTAGATATACTCCGATTTCAAGGCAACGCTTTGCAGAAATTAAACGTAAGATTAGCGCTAAGAATTGAGCTGTATCGGGATTGCACTGCATGAAGTATAAAGGATCCTTAGATATTTCTTGACGCAATGATTTACAGACTTCCGGCTCACGAAGTGAGACATCAAGCAGGTATTGATAAAGTTGCTTGTTCAGCGAGGTTGGCTCTATGGACATTAATCTTATATTTCCATTAGATCTTTATGAATTTGACTTGCGCATTTTCTACCTTCAGAAATTGCCCAAACGATGAGAGATTGTCCTCGCCGTGCATCGCCACAGGTATAGATACCATCTAAACTGGTACGAAATGATCCTGCTCCTATACCAAAGGAGGCGAGAATATTATTTTTATTATCCATTTTAAGCCCTTTTTGGATAAGCTCTTCTAGTAGATTTTCTTTGACAGAACCACGATAGCCCATTGCTAAGAAAATCAAGTCTGCATCCCAGATCTCTTCAGATTTAGGGATATCTTCAAAGCTATTTTTAGCGTTATCATTGGTATTTCTTTTAGTTTTACAAATTTTAATACCAGTTAGTATTCCTTTATCATTTCCTATGATTTCTAAAGGACGGATATTGAATTTGCGATCTACTCCTTCTTCATGGCTAGAAGATGTATAAAAAATATCAGGATAAAAAGGCCAGGGTTGAGATGGCGATCGACTCAAAGGAGGTTGCTCAGATCTACGAAAGTTGATAATACTTTTTGCTTGCTGACGGTTTGCAGTTCCAATACAATCAGAGCCAGTATCACCGCCACCAATTACAATCACATTTTTATCTTTAGCATAAATTTGATTAGTGATTTTTTCATTATCTTGAGCACGATTTGATTGTACTAAATAATCCATAGCCCAATGTACTCCGGTATAATCTGTGCCTGGTATGTTTATTGGAATAGGATCTTCTGCTCCCATTGCGAGGACAAGGGCATTGTAATTTTGACAAAGTTCGGAACTAGAAATATCTTTACCAACATGGATTTTTGTTTTGAATCTCACTCCTTCTTGTTCCATTTGATCGATACGTTTATCAATATGCCATTTTTCCATCTTAAAATCAGGTATGCCGTAACGAAGGAGGCCTCCTAATCTATCGCTTTTTTCAAAGACAGTGACACTATGTCCGGCACGTGCCAATTGCTGTGCACAGGCAAGGCCAGCGGGGCCAGAGCCAACTATGGCTACGCTCTTACCACTAAGTTTTTGTGGTGGCTTAGCTTTAACCCAAAAATTTTCATAGCCGCGATCAATAATAGCCCGTTCTAGCGCTTTGATAGTGACTGCTGAACTATTTATTCCTAAAACGCATGCTGTTTCGCAGGGTGCAGGGCAGAGATAGCCAGTGAACTCTGGGAAGTTATTTGTAGATTCTAAGCTTTCTAGTGCCTCTTGCCAATGATTATTGAAAACTAATTCATTAAACTCAGGGATGAGGTTATCTACTGGACAGCCAGTATCTCCTTGGCAAAAAGGGACCCCGCAATCCATACAGCGTGCAGCCTGTTCTTGGGCCGTAGTATTACCTATAGTGCTTTCAAATTCTTTGAAGTGCTTGATTCTCTTTTCAACTGGCTGATATTGAATATCTGACCGGCTATATTTTAAAAAACCATCTATTTTGTTCATAATAAAATACTTGTCTCTATAATTAACTTTGTTCTCAATGTTAATTATGAATCTAAAAGATAGTATTCGTTTTATTTTTCATAAGCATCGTCAAAAAGTAGAAGATACAAAAAAAAAAGGTTGGAACGGCCTAAGTGTATTTATCTTTTCAGATAATGCACATTCTGAACCTATACAATTTCGAATCAACTATTTTATTATAATATTCCTGAGTGTCTTTGTTTTTTTCCTGCCTCTGATTAGCCTAGGTATTTATATTAAAAGGCAAGTTGATAAAAAAGAAGAGATAGAAAGCGTAGAGATGCGTCATCGCCTTTTGGAGCTCTCTATGAGAAAAACGCAAGATAAGAGGAAAATTATTAGCAATATTGAAAAGCAGTTATCTGATTTTCATGAAAACTTTCTCTTTCAAAATACGGAATTAAGCACAAGTATTTCCTTAGAAAATATTTTGAAAACAACTAGGTCAATTCAAGAAAAACAAAATAAAAAAGCATATCCAAGCTCTGAACCACATCGCTCGCGTTATGAGTTAAAATATTTAATTCCAATGAAAAGAGTGATGGGAGAACTTATTAACTATAGAATCCCTTTTACATTTAGACCTATTTGGAATCGAATTACAATTTATCATATTACACCTCGTGGTTGGGGACTTGCCGGAGGAGTTGGTCATGTGACTTCTTTATATGGCATTCGCAAAAATCCAATGGAATCAGGAAGTGAGTTTCATTCCGGTATAGATTTTGCTTACAAAGAAGGGACACCAATTATCGCTACAGCCCCCGGCTATATAATCCGTGCAGTTAAGCTGATTAAAAGTGGTTATGGGAAACATGTTGTGATACATCATGGTTTTGGTTTTACTAGCCTGTACGCTCACTGTAAAGAGGTCACAGTAGATGAGGGAGACTTTGTTGAGAGAGGAGATATTATTGCTCTTTTGGGGAAGACAGGGCGAACGACAGGACACCATCTTCATTACGAAATACAAATAGGATATGATAAACCTACAAATCCCTTACCATACGTAAAACTAAAATAAAAATATCTTTTTTGATTTTATAATATGCGCTATGCCCTGACAGTTGAATATGACGGCACCCGCTATGCAGGCTTTCAAATTCAAAAAAATGCGAATACTATCCAAGCTGAACTAGAAAAGGCTCTGGCTATTATTTTTAAAGCTCCGGTCACTATTCTTTTTGCTGGAAGAACAGATTCTGGAGTACATGCATGGGGACAGGTTATCAGTTTTTCACTTAAAGAAGATGAGCTTAGTAAAACAAAAATCGATAGCCTAAAGATAATGCGCTCGCTAAATGGCCTTCTACCGCACGACATTGTAATTAGTGCAATAAGTACAGTTCGCGAAGATTTCCATCCCCGCTTCTTATGCCTCGGCCGCAAATATGAATATTTGATTTGGAATTATCCTTCACGCTCTACTTTCTGGGATAAGAAAGCTCTTTGGATTCGTAGAGCGATTCCCATAGATAAATGTAATGAGGAACTCAAAAGTATTATTGGTCTTCACGATTTCACCGCATTTACTCCACAGATACGTGATTATATAAACCCTGAACGCCATGTCTATTATGCAAAATTAATAGCTCTAGGCGAATCGAGTAAAAAGAATATGGATAAGCATCTAATATCTTTTGAAATTTGTGCAAATGCTTTTTTGCACAATATGATCCGCATTATCCTTGGCAGCCTTCTTGATATAGTCGAAGGGAGGTCTAAGTACAGCATGCGTGAAATTTTGCTGAGCCGACTAAGAACTTGTGCTGGTCAAACTATCGCAGCTACTGGCTTATATTTATCGCAGGCTTATTATCCAGAAAATTTGGGATTAGTTAATGCTGCTTCTGATAAATCATACTTTCCTAGTTGGGAAGATTGGCAAAAGATGAATGAAAGTCGTACTTGATTTTTCTTGATTCGCCAGGTACAATTATTAGATTAAATTATTGCGAGACTATTCCTATAATAGAATCGTAGGGAAAGTTTTCAAGCAAGCGAGAGTCAATGGCTTGTATTCTATTATCAGCTAAGAGAAAAACTTTCCCCTCAGGCACGGTCACGGGGCTAAGAAAGTCACGATGCCCAGGTTTGATTTTTGAAATAGGTATTAAATGATGATATTTTTGCACTTTTTTTTCCCAAGCTGCATTTAATACTTTTTTGTTTTTGCCCTCTTTTTGGATATAAATCTTTCTTTCACTAATAGAAACAGTTTCACCCGGGAATGCAATTAATCGCCTTATGTACTTGTATTTAGAGCCTCCGTGCTTGGGATGACGAACTAGGACAAGACTGCCGCGCTTTAATTTATCTTGTGAAAAATAGCGCCAAATATAAATGATATCACCTTGGAACAAACTAGGCTCCATATCGTTTTGAGAAATATAGAATGGAGCAATTATATAAGAGTGAATCAGAAAACGGAACACAAAACTAAGGCTAAGAGAAATAAATAATATAAATAATATCTTTAAAATAAAACGCATCTATCAATTAGTAAATGAAATGGCCGGCAAGATTAAATAGCATCTGCTCCCGTAACTATCTCGGCAAGCTCTTGTGTTATCATAGCTTGTCGGGCACGATTATAAGAACGAAGCAGTGAAGTGAGCATATCATTAGCGGCATCGGTAGCATTTTTCATCGCGATTCTACGAGCAATTTGTTCTGAGACCATCGCTTCTAAAATAACGTTATAAAAATAAGTTTTAATCGCAAGCGGGATAATCTCTGTAAATATTTGCTCTGCTGATGGTTCAAAAATATTATTTTGTTTTATTTCTACCTTTTCATTAGATTCTGAATTTTCATTTTTCTTAATCAACTCTTCTAGGTTTAGTGGCAAAAATGGAAGCGTAGTCGCCTTTTGCCTGGCTGAAGAGAGATAAACCGTGCTAATAATTTTAATTTCATCATATTTGCCTTCTCTATAGCACTTCATCAAAATCATAGCCAGCTCTTCAGCTTGGCTATAGCTAAACTTATCATCAAAGTTTAAATAACTCTCTTTGATTGGAACTTTCATGAACGTTAAAAAAAAGAATCCTTTTTTACCAATAACATGGATATCACATTCTATGTTATCACTACGTTTTTTATTGTAATGCTCACACGACATACGCAAGACATTTGAATTATAGGCACCACAAAGACTACTATTACCAGTTATTACAATCAAAGCAGTTTTTTTGATTTTACTCGCTGGCTTTAGGTAGGGAGAAGAGACGTTCCCACTTTTATTATTGTACAGTATCTCAAGAAGTTTTTCTTTGTATGGTGCTGCGGCTCGCCGGCGTTCTACTAGCTTTGTGGACTTAGCGGTCGATACCATCTCCATGGTACGAGTGATCTTGCAAGTGTTTCGTACCGAGCCGATCCTTTTTTTAATAGCTTTAGAGCTTGCCATAATTATTCTTCTAGATTATTCTTCTAGAACAAGAAACAATATCGATGCTATAATCACAAGTTCTTTTTACCCTGATAAAAAGTGCTTGAGTGGATTTATCTTAGCACATAACTTGCTTTAGGATTATGCCAAAACTTATTCAAGATAAATATGGTCGCAGTTTGAAAGTTCTACGATTAAGTCTGACTCAAAAATGTAATTTCCAATGCCTTTATTGTGCTCCCACATTAAAAGATAAAAAACTAGTCCAAGAGCTCTGGGAAAAGCCAGCTAAATATATAAACAATATTAGGAGGATCCATCTTATTAATCCATTGGATGTGGTTCGTCTTACCGGTGGTGAGCCTAGCCTTTATCCATACCTAGCAGAATTAATATATGAATTAAAAAAAATCGGCATACCCAAAATAAGCATGACAAGCAACGGAATGAAATTAGCGAATATTATAATTGAGCTCAAAGAAGCAGGTTTAGATAGCATTAACATCTCTATTGATTCTCTTAAACCAGAAGTTATGCGCTCAATTAGTCGTCATCCGCACGCTGAAAAAGCTTTAGAAAGCATCGATCTTTGTAAAAACATAGGGCTAAAGCTAAAAGTTAACTGTACTTTATGGAAAGGGATCAATAATGAAGAAATTGTAACGATGCTTGCTTATTTTGGGAAGCAGAATGTGCCACTAAGATATTTGGAGCTCATGAATATGGGGCATCTCTATGGTAAATATAAGGATTATTTATATTTGCAAGACGATATCCTAAGAGATTTAGGGAAGCATTACAGTTTTGTAAAACTAAAGCGAGAAGAATCTGCTACAGCTCAGTACTGGCAGACTAAAGAAAAATGGATATTTGGTATTATCGCAAACCATAGTACCCCTTTTTGTCGCGATTGTAATCGGCTTAGAATGGATAGCAAAGGCGAGCTTTATGGCTGTTTAAGTAATTCAAAGAGCATCCCCATTGCAGATGAAGCAGAAGGATTGGAGCGGACTCTAAGAATAGCATTAGCTCAAAAGCAATCTCTGCAATTTAAGGGGAGTAAGCTTTCTATGCAGTCGATAGGAGGTTAAGCATTATTCGCTTAAAACAAGATCGTTGTGATCTGTTTTGCTATAAAATCGATGGGAAGGCCTATACTCAGGAATAATTTCAGAAATTGCAAGATCTAAACTATTGCGATCACACTTACCTATCATTTTTTCTAATTTTTCTATTTGTTTATTTAGTAAATCTAAACTCAAATTTATTCCAGTAGAAATATAAATTTTTTCATGGGAGCTAGCCTTCTTGCCTTCCTCATCTAGAATGAGTTCTTCAAATAGTTTTTCTCCCGGTCTAAGTCCTGTATATTGAATCATAATGTCTTGATAAGGTCTAAGCCCTGTATAACGAATCATGTTTTCGGCAAGCTCTCTTATTTTGATCGCTTCTCCCATCTCTAGAATAAATATCTCTCCTCCTTTACCCATAACACCTGCTTGGATAACAAGACCAACCGCCTCTGATATCGTCATAAAGTATCTTGTTATTTCTGGATGAGTAACTGTTACAGGTCCTCCCATGTCTATCTGCTTGGCAAAGAGAGGGATTACTGATCCTTGTGAACCAAGTACATTTCCAAAACGAACTGTCATAAATGAAGTATCACTAGAACGAGCTAAATTTTGTAGATAGATTTCTGCGATTCGTTTACTTGCTCCCATCACGCTCGCGGGATTGACAGCCTTATCTGTAGAAAGCATCACAAATCGTTCAACCCCTCCACGACAAGCTGCCTGCGCTAGACGCACAGTACCTATTAAGTTGTTATAGATAACTTGATCATAATTTAACTCCATGAGGGGAACATGTTTGTATGCAGCACAATGTAGAATAATTTGAATATCGTTTTCATGAAAAATCTTTTCAAGCAAAAACTCGTCACAAATATTACCAACAAGCGAAGCCAAACTAACTTTAGACTCAAAGAGTACGTTGTTGCGTAATTCATAGTCAATTTTATAGAGAGCATTTTCAGAAAGTTCCAAGAGCATAAGAGATGCAGGTCCATAAGGTATTAGTTGCCGGCATAGCTCTGAGCCTATAGAGCCACCAGCTCCCGTAACCAAGATACTCTTGTTAGCAATTACATTTTTTATATCATCTGTCTTTAGTTGAACAGCTTTTCTCTCTAAGAGTTCTTCTAGTTTCATTTCACGAAGGGCGAGACCGAAATTTTTCTTTTGCGGAAGCTTTAAGAGGCTTGAGAGCGATGGTACTAGTCTGCAGTTAATCCCTCTAGTCTCAGAGGTAGAGTAAACAAAGAGCAGGTCTGCCTTATTTAACTTTTTTGTTATAATAATTTCTTTAATATTATATTTGTCTATCGCATGATTGAGTTTATCTATCCCTATAAGTACAGGCAAAGACTGCCAAAATGATTTTATATTTTTAGAACTTTCTTCAAGGAATGCTACTGGCCTAAAATTTTCTGTATTTTTTTCTAACTCATGTATCAAATATTTATCAGCA
>JABAAI010000024.1 GCA_014238825.1 Leptospirales bacterium | reverse complement strand
AGTTAGACTTTCTCTATCATCAAAATAAATATTTGCGTGAGGCACTAAAAATTAGGCCACTTAGCATCTATCCTGAAATCAAAGCAGAGGTACTCTCAGTACGCCTCAGTCCTATCAGTCCTAGAATTATTATTGGAAAAGGGAAAAAAGATGGTTGTAAAGCCCTAATGCCTGTCATCGCAAGTACCCATGATAAACAAAATAATATCATTCGTGGCATGGTTGGAATAATTATTTTCGCAGAAGAGAGAACGTCTATTGTACAGCCATTCACCCATCCTAACTTTGAAATTGGTGTTAGGATTGATGAAAGTCAGGAATGGGCTATCTTAAGTGGTAACTCAGGGCGTTTTAACGAAGTTTTGCTAACATATATTACTAGTGACTTTGGCTCTGATAAAGCTGTATTTACCCAATCAGAATCAGCTTTAAAAAAGGGTGTAAAAATCCTCACAAGCGGTGCTGGCGGCGTATTCCCTTCTGGAATACCAATTGGTCTTATTTCTGGTACCGGTGCTCGAAAAAATGGTTTTAAGACAGCATACATTAAGCCATTTGTTAAAATTAGCGAACTAAACTATGTCTCTGTGATTCGTAAAGAAGTAGCAAATTGGAAAAAAACTAAAAAGCAAAAAGATGAATTACGTTGGGAAGATTACTTACAAACAGAATTTGGTGAAACTGTGTTCCCAAAACTTTCAAAGAAAGATAAAGTTAAAAAAATAAAGCAGAAAAAAAATAAATCAAAGACCACAAATATTCCAAGTCCTAAGAAAAATATTGATACTACAAAAGAAAAGCAAACTACACCGCGAATAATTCAAAACTTAAGTCAATAATAAACACTAATATAAAAAATATCTTGCTATCTTTCTCTGTATTATAAAAGGAAATAATAATTTATGTTAGAATTTTTAATATTCGCCATTGGCTTAATCACATCTTATATTTTAAAAGAGATACAGTTCCTCAGCCTAGAATTTCATTTTTTGAATACTGGATTAATATACCCAGATTTTGTTTTGATATTTATTGTTTTCTTTTCTTTACATCGCAAAGAGTTCTTTGGGATATGGATTGGTTTTTTTGGAGGTCTTTTAGAAGATGGTTCAAATTGGATTTTAGATGAACATTCTGGATACTTTAGTGCTATTCTTGGAGTACATTCCTCTATCTATGCCATAATAGGCTATACAGTTGGACGTCTTAGTCAGTACTTTGAAAAACAACACAGTGTACAAATAATTTTTCTAATTTTGATAACTGTAATTATTTCAAGATTCTTTACTTGGTCCTTATATGTAATAGTTGACAACTTTAATAGAAATTATCCTATCCTCGGTACAGCAATATACTCGGCTCTAATTGCTCCAATATGCTTCACATTACTGACTTGGGTATATAGAAGCCAATCCAATACACCAAAATGAAAATTCCATTATCACAAAAAAATAATTGCACCGCACTCGCTAAGACTAGCGACAATGCTATCAACAATTCTATCAATGAGATAAAAGAAAAATTATCTGCTACCTTTCTAGAACATGAAATAGACTCAGCCATTCCATTCATAGAAGAAATCCATGAGCTGAAAAAACAAAAGAATGCCCTTATTTTAAGTCATAATTATATGACACCAGATATCTATCATGGAGTATCTGATTTCGTTGGTGATTCTCTATATCTAGCAAAGAAGTCTAGTCAAATAAAAGCAGATATTATTTTATTTAATGGTGTTCATTTTATGGCTGAAACAGCCGCTATATTAAATCCAGAACGCAAAGTCCTAATCGCTGATTTGAGTGCTGGTTGTTCTCTATCAGAGAGTATCAATGCTAATGATGTACGTCAGCTAAAGAAAAAATATCCTAATACCCCTGTAGTAACTTATGTTAACTGCTCAGCAGAAGTAAAAGCAGAAACAGATATAACATGCACTAGTGCCAATGCCCTCGCTGTTATCGAAAGCCTTCCTGACAAACGTGTAATCTTTTTACCAGATGAATTTTTAGCCCAAAATGTTAGAAATCAAAGTACAAAAGAAATCATAAGCTGGGAAAAAGGGAAGTGCATGGTCCACGAACAGTATCAAGCAGATGATGTAATAGCCCAGCGTGCCCAATTCTCAGATATTACCGTCATAGCACATCCTGAATGTACTCCAGAAGTGATCCAAGAAGCTGATTTTTCTGGTAGCACCTCCCAAGTATCTCATTTTATAAAAAAAGGAGATAATAAAAATGTACTCTTGCTTACTGAATGTGGGATGGCTGATAACCTAAAAACTGAATTCCCAGAGCATAATTTTATTTCTAGTTGTCACACCTGCCCCCACATGAAACGCATTACACTTAAAGGGGTAAGGGATGCCCTAGTCCATGAAAGATACCAAGTAAGTGTTCCCTCTCATATTGCGATACCAGCAAAAAAAGCATTAGATAAGATGCTAAACCTTAGTTTATAAAAAAGTTGTTGTTTTTTATTTTTAATAATAATATTGTATACAATGAAATTAACTGATGGAAATAAATCTCAATAATAGAAAAGTTTATAGTCGTAGCTCTTTTATAGGAATAATATTAAAAACTTTCGCCCTTTGTTCATTTCTAGGTAAAACTATTCATTGTCGGGATAATCCTAATAACTTAGCTGGTATTAGTACAAGTGATTACCAAAATATAAATGCTATCGGAGAGATATTTTTAGAAAAAAATCCAATCAAAAATTTTAATATAGGAATGAGCTTAGATAATTATCTCTACGGCCATCCCCAGCCACTCCCCAATCCTCACCGCAGTAATATTCACGAATTGATAAACGTAGGTTCTTCTTATGTGGTGAGTCTCGCTTTAGATTTTAGCTTGACTCCACTAAGCAGTTTAGCTCCCAAAGAAAGGAAGCAGCGTTTGCTTAGCTGGAGAGATTCTAAATCAGAAACAAAACGTAGCATCTATAATTTACTATGCTCTCTCTGCTTTCTTTTGCTAGCAAGCGAGCCAGAGTTCCTACGTTATACAGGCTACCTAAATGGGAAATAATGTAATAACACCAAGGGAGCATGTAAAGCTTCGAAAAGAATTTCCAGAGTATAAAACAACTCAGACCTTAAAGCTAAAAAGTGATGTCGTTATTATTGGCTCTGGAGCTGGCGGTGCTGTTGCTGCAGCTGAGCTATCACGCAATGGTTGGCAAGTAGTTTTACTTGAGGAAGGTTCTTATTTTACACCTGCTGAATTCACCAATGATGAATTTCTATCTTATGCAAGACTATATAGAGATGGTGGTAATATAACTGTAGAAAATTTTAGTGTCGGGATTTTACAAGGACGGTCTCTTGGTGGCTCAACAACTGTCAACTGGCAAACCTGTCTTTACCCATCGCTTTCTACAACACAAGAATGGCGCGATGAATTTGGCTTAGATGGATATGATGAGAATGAGATTTCACCTTATATAAAAGAAGTTAGCCTTCGGGTGGGAGCACATCAAGTTCCCTCTAAACTTATCAATGAAAATAATTCCGTACTAGCACGTGGCGGCCGTATCTTAGATATGGCACCGGAAATTCTTAAAAATAGCAGTCGTAATTGCATCGGTCTAGGTCGTTGTGGGCTGGGTTGTCCCATAAATGCTAAGCAGTCTATGTTTTTGACTTATATTCCAGATGCTCTCAAAAATGGAGCGCGGGTAATTAGCAATATGCGTGTTACAAAAATAAAAGATGGTAAAAAGAAACAAGTCTATGCCACTTTTGAAGCAGATCCTTATACAAAGTATTCAGAAAATAAAAGTATTTTTGAGAATATAGAAATAGAAGCCCCAGTAGTTATTCTAAGCGCAGGAGCTATTGAAGGGCCTGCATTACTACAGCGATCTGATTTAGGGAATGAATGGGTAGGTCGTAATCTAAAACTACATCCCACAGCTGCTATCCTAGCACGATATCCAAAAAAAATCAATATGCACACAGGACCACCTCAATCAATAGTGATTAAGGAAAATAAAACTAAAAAAGAAACTAAGGACTATGGTTTTTGGCTTGAAGTTGCCCCGGCCCGACCAGCTTCTGTCTTTTCTTCTATTCCACTATATGGAGCAGATAGTTTTAAGATTGCCAATGATTATTTATACATGCATGCTGGGATTGCACTGGTGCGCGACGGTGCCGATGGAGAAACACAAGGTCGGGTGGAGTGGGAATGGGGAAAGCGCAAGGTACATTATACAATAGGTCCTAAAGATGGTAAAAATCTTTTACGGGGACTATCGAAATTAGCTCAAGTCCAAACAGAAGCTGGTGCCATAGAATTGATTTTCCCCTTCACCGAGAAAGCAAGTCCTTATCCTGTCCAAAAGAAAAATAATTATAATTGGATTCTCAATCAAGATTTAGCACCGGGGAGAATGCGTATTTTTTCTGCTCATCCACATGGATCCATCCAAGCGGCAGCAAGCCCTAGACAAGGTGCAATCGCCCCTAATTTTGAACTCTATGGACACTCGAATATTTTTGTAATGGATGCCTCTTGGTATCCCACCGGACTAGGCGTAAATCCACAAATTGCAACAATGAGCTCTGTCCTAAGGGCATCTCGTCTACTAGCAAAAGAAAAGACAGAACGCCTTTAAAATTTATGTGGAGACGGCGGGAGTCGAACCCGCGTCCTACGGCACAGCCCAAAAGCTACTACATGCTTAGTCGGCTAAAAAAAATGGCTGCCTACCAGCCGACGAGGCCAGCATCCATTTTGCAACTCGTGAATATTAGCTTTTTTGGCAAGCTGCACCCAAAAAGCCAATTCTCCTAAATTTGACATTCATGTTTAGCTCAGAAGAAAAAACTAAACGGAACGCTAACTGTCAATTATGCAGCTAGAGAGTACTCGTTATTAGCAAGTATAAATCGAGGTTTTAAAAAGCTCCTCAACTCTGCATGCAACTTTTAAACTGAAATACAGCAGTCTAAACCATTTCGTCCCCAAAAAACTATAGTATTAAGTGTATTATTAAAAAAGAGATTTATGTCAAGAATATTTGATTTCTCTGATTACTTTTCTGATTATTTTGTTCCTTTTTTTTCTACTTGCTTATCTGGTAATTTTGATAATTTCTTCTCTGTTTTATTTTTTATTTTATTTTCTGATTGCTTTGTGACTTGTTTTACTGCTTGCTTTACTGCTTGCTTTACTGCTTGCTTTTGAGGAGCCAAAACCATATGAATTTGACGTCCTTCTTGCCGTGCTGGAAACTCTACTATAGCCTCTTCCTTCAAATCCTCTACCATTTGCTTCATCAATTTCATCCCTAACTCTGGATGGGCTATTTCACGTCCCCTAAAACGTATACTAACTTTTACTTTATCCCCGCCATTGATAAAAGCACTTGCATTACGCCTCTTTAAATCATAGTCGTGCTTAGCAATTTTTGGATGGAGTTTGATTTCCTTAATAGTAATAATATGCTGATTGCGTGCTTGCTCTTGTTTCCTTTTCTTTTGCTCAAATTTATATTTGCCGTAGTTTATGATACGACATACTGGCGGGACTTGATTGGGAGACACCTCTACCAAATCCAAGCCTAAATCTGCGGCTTTAGCTAAAGCTAAAGAAATTTTTAAAATTACTGGTTCTTCTTCTCCATCAATCAATCTAACCTGTGGTGCACGTATGCGCTCATTAATTCGTGGTTCACGTTTTACACTCTCTTTACTGAACTTTCTGCTTTTTCTCATATCCCTCCTTATACAGTTTTATTTAGACTATTCTATCAGGCATCTATTTTATGTATAGAAAAAAATATCACTATAATATAAATATAGCTATAGCAAAAAAAATCTATCCATCGGATATGCTTCCGTTATAGTACTAACTTCAGCTCGTATCTTTTTAGCGATATTTTCATCTCCTATGTTTTTTACTAAAGATGATACTAAATTAGCAATTTGTGAAAACTCACTCTTGCCAAGCCCTCTGGTGCTTAAGGCTGCCGAGCCAAAACGGACACCGCTTGTAATTCTCGGAGGCAGTGGATCAAAAGGGACAGCGTTCTTATTGGCAGTAATCCCCACATCTTGCAAGGCATCAGCTAAGACCTTACCTGTGAGTGAAACTTTTTGAAGATCCAAAAGAACAATATGATTATCTGTACCTCCACTTACAATATCTAAATCATTTTTCATAAAACCATCTGCTAAAGCGACAGCATTTTCCTTAACCTTAGAAATATAACTATGAAAACTTGGTTCTAGTGCCTCCTTAAAAGCAACAGCCTTTGCTGCAATAATATGCATCAAAGGACCTCCTTGAATACCAGGAAAAATCTGCGAATTTATCCGCTTAGCATATCCTTCATTATTAGTATATATCAAGCCACCCCTTGGACCACGTAAAGTTTTATGAGTTGTACTTGTAATAATATCTGCTATCCCGATTGGATTGGGATGCTCTCCACAAACAACGAGACCAAGGATATGGGCAATATCCGCAAGTAAGATTGCATTGACATTATCTGCTATTTGGCGAAATTTTTCAAAATCTAAGGTCCTCGGATAAGCGGAAAAACCAGCGATAATTAACTTAGGGCGATGTTCTTTTGCGAGACGGGCTAGTTGCTCAAAATCTATCCGGTGATCTTTGGCATTAAGGCCATACGAAATTACATTATAATAGCGACCAGAAAAGTTTACCCGAGAGCCATGACTTAGATGTCCCCCATGATTCAAATCCATGCCTAAAATCGTGTCACCTGGTTCAAGACAGGCAAAGAGAGCAGCCATGTTTGCTTGACTTCCAGAATGGGGCTGTACGTTAACAAAATTAGCTCCTAAAAGTTTTTTTGCTCGTTCTAGAGCCAAGTTCTCTACTACATCTGCATATTCACAACCATTATAGTAACGCCTAGCAGGATAACCTTCCGCATATTTATTAGTCAATGTAGAAGCAGTGGCTTCCAGAACGCTTGCACTAACAAAGTTTTCAGAGGCAATCATCTCAAGAGAGTCTGATTGACGAAGTTTCTCATTTTCTAAACACTCAAAAACTTCTAGGTCTGTCTGCTTAAGATATTGTTTTTTAATAAGTGACATGAACTGAAAAATCTACTAATACTTAGAAAACATACAGTGAAATACGATATGATATTATCTTATATATGTATAGCAAAATATTCTCATTAACTATGAATTCTTTTTTTACCGTGAATCTTTTCTTTAAAAGAAGCACTCTCATAATTTGTACGGGCATCTAAGATCCATTCTGGTCTCATATAGTTATCGATAGCTATTCTGCGTGCTATGTTATAAACCAAACTTTTCTGTTCTGGAGAAAGAGAAGTAACTGGCTCTGTTTTATTATTTAATTCTCCAATCTTTTTAGAAAAAAACTTATAAAAGGCTGCAAAATCAAATGACAAGCCTAAGTATCCCAGAAAGTCAGTATGCTTACGGGATGAACGATAATTTGGTTCTTGAGGAGGATGACTTAAGTAATCTTCTATCATATTAATCATTTCTTTACGAATAACTAAAGAACCATGAAAGACAAGTATACCTTTTCGTCTGAATTGAGCATTACCAGACACTTTACGTAAAGTGCCATTTTTTTCTATAAGGACAATATCTGATAATCCAGCAATTTTGCAGGCTATGTTTTGAGCCTGAAGAGCTTCCTTAACAATAGATAATAAAATATTATAAGAATATTTCAGAGAGAATATCTTAGGATAGCTCTTTAATGATAAAAAGATACTATAATTTAAAATGCCTGCTCCATGTAAGACCGTACCTCCACCAGACAAGCGCCTGCATAATGGGACCCTTTCGCCAGCTTCATTTGTAACAAAAATGTTCCTAGAAAAACTAGCTTCTAGAGGGAAACGTATAGTTTCATCAACTTTGCAACTACGACCTAAAATAGCAGAATAGGGACTAGTCCACAAGCGGAAACCTCCTTGAAATGGCATTGAAGACGAGTTCGACATCGTTCCATTATTACGCGAAAGATATAAGCAAAAAGCTTCATCTAAAGCAAGTCCAAGATAGGGATTGCGAGGTTTTAAATCAATATGCTCAAATAACATAGCATCTATTCATGAAAAACCACGATAGCTATGCCTCTTTTTATTACAAGTTTTTAATTTATGTCAAGAATTCAGTCAACTCAGTCATCATAATCATTAATATTCAAGCTATCAAGCTTAACGCTTAACCATACCCCATTTTGGAGCTTCATTAACTAAATTTTTGTATGGCTTATAAAGTTGAAAAGCTCGATATATATTCTTTTCTCCACGGGTACTGTTATCCTCAGAATGACTAAGATAGTCGTTACTATATATCCCTCCTCCATTATCAAAAGAAAATCTGCATGAGGTTTGTTTACAAAAGTAATCAATCATTTTAGAAGTAGTACCTAAAGATGGTGCTTCTAAAAATTTCAGCCAATTATAGGTATTAATAGCATCTCTTAGAGGCAAAAAAGAAATCAAAGAAGGATTCACAGCTTCTTGCCCCGGCTCCAGTCCCTTAGATCCAATTAACAAACCGACCTCATCATATTCATAAGCAAAGCCACTAACATCAGATAAAGGAACAAAAGATAAATTTCGTACAACCGTATCCACATTAAGGTTAGAAATATCATTAACACCGTTAGATAATGAAGAGGAAATTTTCACTTTGTCAATGAAAGCAGAGTTATTATTTATGTTATAGGTTCCTGTACTATTAAGAGTAAAATTATTTGATTGAAATTCATCTACCATTTTTGCTATATGATAATTACCTACTGCTAGCTTAATTTCACTGATTCCATTATTTTCAGCGAGAAAATTTCCCCATTTAAGCTGTTCATTATCTGAGAAAACATAATCAGTAGAAAGCGCTAAATTGCTTGATGAAGAAAATTCAAAATGAGAAGTTGCTTTATCGTTTTCTTTACTAATTCCATTATCGATAGTTTTACTATATATTGTGTTAGCATAAGTCCCATTCAAATTAAGATGAGGCCCTATAATAGAAGACATACCATTTTCAGAATTTATTTTTAACGAATTAACATTGAACTGAACATCAGAAGAAAGTAAATTCATATTAATTTCCTGAGTAATGCTATCATACTTTTGCTGAGAGTTTGAAACATTAAGATATGCTCCCTCAGCTTTAACATTGATGTTTTCGAGGGTGTTTTCGAGGGTGTTTCCAAAAACGCTTGGAACCAACAAATCACTTGCTGACATATTTACGGAATCTAGAGTCACATTTATTTCAGTTTCAGTAGAAGAACCATTACCATCATTCTTATTAATTACAGTCTTAGTAGAAAGGTTCTGAATATTTAGGATTGCATCATCCCACAATGTATCATACTCAGATATACTCCCCCCACTTGTAAGAAAATTTAATTCCCCAGTATTTAAAACGATATTTGTCTCTTCTCCCAGCTTCCGATTAGAAACCGCTAAATCCATACTATTAATACCAACACTTGTCGAAGCAATATAGGAGGTAATAGTATCAGTATCACCAGAAAGAGAAAGCACTACTTGTGTAGCAAAAGTTAAATTAGATATATCAATATTTTTATTAGAAGACTCATTACGATCAGTAATTGCAATATTTTTCACCAAAGAAGAAGTTGACAAAGACAATTTATTTTTTGAATTATTCTTCAACCAATTAGCAACGACAGAACTATATTCTTCTATTTTCCCTTCATCAAAAATTTCATTAAAAGTTTTATTAGAAGTTTTATTTTCAGAAGAATAATTGCCTTTGATCTTGCCGACTTCTATATGTGCAGTATGCTCCGAAGTATTCTCTGTTTTAGAATCTGGCTTAATAGCGGTATTGTGATTTGAAGATGAATAAATCTCAAAATCAATATCCTCAATAGAGAAATCATTAGTTGATATCTCTTCAGCAGAAACAGAAAACTTTAAATTGTTTAGAGGAGACCAAGAACGAGTAAATTTTATACCTTGGTAAGACATATCTCCCAACTTGCCAGATTCAATGCTAAAACCAATCTCAGAGTCACTATCCCGGGTGAAACCACATTTTTTACTAGAATTCTTGACAAAACAAGCAGGAAGATTAAATTTTACGCCTGTCTTCAATTGTAGTTTTAGACCTTTTATACTAAAGATATTACTAATTATATCCTTACGATTAGCAGGAATAATAGTTTCTATTAAATTAGAACCTTCATCAAGGTTATTGTTAAATCTAACAGAGTTAATATCATAACTAGCACTCGGCGCAATGGACTTACTAGGTGATGGATTAGCTTCACCAAGATTATTGTTCAACCAAATAGAAATATTTTCGTCGGTACTAGCATCTAGTTTTTTTCCATTAATACGCTGTTCATAGGCTTTATTAAACTGCTTAGTTCTCTGTGCCATATAGGAAAAGCCTTCATCATCATTCGAAGCAAGTAGATTTGAGGGGTCAGCCAAAAATCTATTGAGATAGCTCATTTTTAAGTCGTTATTTAGTTCGTTTAACGTATTCTCAGATAATCTACTAATTATATCACCATTATAATTATTGGCATCACTACTATTATCATCAGCACCTAAGGCAACATGAACTAATCCATCTTGCCCAGAAGATATTATATCTGAACCGCTAGAATAATCACCGATAT